>JBBSOP010000648.1:0-1608 GCA_038259655.1 Chroococcales cyanobacterium | reverse complement strand
TGGGACAAGCGAATTTTGTGCCAGTGATTGGCGCGTCGGGGAGTGGTAAATCTTCAGTAGTTCGGGCGGGATTGATTCCGGTCTTAGAGCAGAATGGCTGGCAAGTTTTAGAGATGACACCAGATATCGAGCCGCTAGCTGAGTTAAGAGGAGTTTTCAAACCATATTTTCCTAACTCAAGAAAACTCTATGATTACATCCGCTATCACTCGGATGGTTTAGCCGAGGTAATTTCTTGTCTGCCAACTTCCCAGAATTTTTTATTAGTGGTAGATCAATTTGAAGAAGTGTTTACCCTTTGTCCTCAAGAAGATGAGAGACGGCGATTTATTGAGTTATTAACAGAATTTACACTTTTAAAAACAGGGTTGGGGGAAACTTCACGGCTAGTAATTGTCACCACAATGCGAGCAGATTTTCTCGAACTCTGTTTGAGCTATGAATCACTAACTAACCTAATTCAGGAACAGGCAGTTTATATGCCGCCGTTGGTGGGTGCAGAATTAGAAGAAGCGATCGCATCCCCAGCAAATTTGCAAGGTTATCAATTAGAAAAAGGATTACTCGGAGCTATCCAGCACGAAGTGATAGGACAAGAGAAAGGCTGCTTACCATTATTGCAGTTTGCGCTCACCGAACTTTGGGAACAGCGCGATCGGCAAGCTCATCAATTCACATTAGCTAAGTATAGAAAACTTGGTGGCGTGATTGGGGCGCTAAATCGTCACGCAGAAAAGTTGTATGAAAGTTTTACAAAACAGCAGCAAGATTGGGTGAAACGGATTTTTTTGAAGTTAGTGCGTACTGGTGCAGAAGCAAAAGATACTAGACAGTGGCAACCAAAAGCGAAATTGTTGGGCATTGCTGGTGATAAACCAAAGAACCGACAAGCTATAAGTAAAGTCCTAGAGAAGTTGATCCAAGGACGTTTGTTAGTATGTGATACCGAACCAACAGGGGAAGTTTGGGTTGATTTGGCTCATGAAGCTTTGATGGAAGGTTGGCAGAGGTTTGCTAAGTGGCGTAAGGAAGGAAGAGAACTAAGGCGACTAATTGATAGGGTAGAAGATGCCTTACGCGAGTGGCTAGAGCAGCCAAAGGATGACAATTTAATGATGGGTGGATTGCTGGCTCAGGTTCAAGATAAATGGCAAGAACTACAGCCAGAGCTAGACACCACAATTAAAGAGTTTTATCAGCGTAGTGTCGTACTTTTAGCAAAACAACGCCAGCAATATGAAGCAGCTATCAGAGCAAAAAGCGAATTTCTAGCAACTATGAGTCATGAATTACGTACACCTTTGAATGCTGTTATTGGCTTAAGCCAACTGCTACAAGACGATGCAATGGATCTAGGTTTATCAGGAGATTTTATCACTGATCTAGAAACAATCAACTCTGCTGGTAAACATCAACTCGGACTGATTAACGATATCCTCGACCTGTCCAAAATCGAAGCAGGTAAAATGACTCTCTACCCAGAGACATTTGAGATTGGAACCATGATTCATAATAGACCTATCTTTAAAATAAATTTTGTGGGAAAATAAACAGAAAAATGTAACCATGTATATCAATAATGACAAGTCCCTTAGAAAGAATAGAACT
>JBBSOP010000647.1:0-1660 GCA_038259655.1 Chroococcales cyanobacterium | reverse complement strand
AGTAGGATGTAATTGCATCTCCTAAGCGATATTGTTGATGATGATAAATATTATTAATTAATTGACAGACTGTAAAAGTAGGTTGTTTGGGATTACCAATAAACTGCAAGCCGCTTAAACCTCGAAAGTCTATAATCCAGTATTCTGGAATATTTAAAAAAGCATATTCTTCTACTTTTCTAGCATAGTCATCCTGCCAATTTGTACTCACAACTTCGGCAACAAGTTTAATGACATTGCCATTACAAACAATAGGTTCTCTTTGCCAAAGTGGTTCATTGTTAAGTTCTGCTTTGTCTAGAACAATGACATCAGGGCGTAGTGCTGTAGCTTCCGCAGCAGGTGGCTTAATCAAACAAGTTTTGGGAATTAGCCAGTTTAAATTAGAACGAAGAATTTCGATATAGACTCTACCCGCAATGTTTCCTGAAACTTCTTCATTGAGATTGGGCATGGGTCATGGGTACATAGGGCATGGGAAAACAAGATTGAATTTAATTATGTCAAATCACTTACTCGGTAGTTTTAATGGTAGTGATGGTAGATTTGGGGCGATCGCCATCTAAATAATTTTAAACTTTGGGAAGCATACGCACACTTCCTGCTCGACAATCTCGTAACCAAGCTTTAACTCCTTGAGCGATCGCACCATTACTACTATTACGTGGAGGCGATGGTGGTTGTTGTTTGGGATAACCACCAGTTTGGGTAAACATCATCACTAAACGCCAATCACTTTTAGTTGGAGTCAACAATAGCCAATGAAATTGCTGTACTTCTACTGCTTTTCCATTGGTATAATGCCGTTCTAAAGTAGTAAAGAAAACTTGCTCAACTTTTGTTACTACTTTTTTTTGCCTATCTGCGGTATATCCTTCCTGGCTGAGGGGTAGCGGTTGAAATACTGGTTTTCCTGCTACTAAAACATAACTGTAAACCTCATTGCTGACGCTGCGACGGGCGCGTTGAGTGGCACGATTAGCATAGCTTGGTAAATCTCGCAATAACTGAGTAGTTAATGTATCTAGATTTTGCTCAGAACAAGAAGACTCCGGCTGATCTTTTACTAATTCTTCTTGGATGATGACAGAAGGGTTAGCAGGGAGATTTTTCGAGAATGCCGAATTATGAAAACTATTTGCTACTATCAACCCCAAGCCACAAGTGACAATCCACAAGCTATAATTATGCTGCCGAAATCTTGACTTCATGCAACTGTAGTTAACTCCTCAGAAATCCTTTTCCAGGCTAACTCAGGCTCGGCAGCAGCAGTGATCGGACGACCAATTACTAGGTAATTTGCACCAGCTTGAATTGCTTGCGCTGGAGTCAGCGATCGCTTTTGATCGCCTTTTTCTGCCCAAGTTGGTCGTACCCCCGGACAAACCAGCAAAAAGTTATCTTTGCACGTTTGCCTTAACTGTGCTACCTCTTGAGGCGAACAAACTGCCCCATCCAGCCCCACTTCTTGAGCCATGAGTGCCATCTCTAGAGCATATTCTGGCAATTCTAGGGGAATTTTTAAATCAAATGCCAGTTGCCTAGAAGAAATGCTTGTCAGCAAGCTAATAGCGATTAATTTAGGTGGTTGTACACCCGCTTGTACTGCTCCAGTTTGTACCGCCTCAGTTGCAGCTTTTAGGGCATCTCTACCAGCAGT
>JBBSOP010000646.1:0-1665 GCA_038259655.1 Chroococcales cyanobacterium | reverse complement strand
ATGGGGCATGGGGCATGGGGCATGGGGCATGGGTTTGCTACTGCTGCAAAGAAGTCTTCTAAATTAAACTGTGACTGCAAATAGCTCCAGTCAGTATTGTCAGGTATGGGGACGAGAGGATCACGAAAGGGAATATTTAGATGTACTGGGCCTTTTGTCGGAGCTTGCGTTCTCTCCCAAGCGTGAATTGTTGTTTGCCGCAGATAAGCTAGCATTCTCATGTCTAAAGAGGGTAAGGCTAACTCTGCTTGCCAGTTTGGGTAATTTCCGTATAACTTCAACTGATCTATTGTTTGTCCAGAGTGGCAGTTTCGCAGTTCATTTGGTCTATCAGCAGTTAATACCAACAGGGGAACACGACTTTCTCTAGCTTCGATCACCGCTGGATAAAAGTTTGCTCCTGCTGTACCAGAGGTACAAACTAGTGCTACAGGCTTGCCAGTTGCTTGAGCTACCCCCAAAGCAAAAAAAGCTGCTGAACGTTCATCGAGAATGGAAATCGCTTCAATCTCAGGTGCTTGTTGAGCAAAGGCGACTGCTAGCGGTGTGGAGCGTGAACCGGGACAAATTACAGCACAAGTCAATCCTAGACGTTTTAGTGTCTCGGTTAAGACATAAGCCCAAAATTGATTAACATTTGTATAGGCGATGGGCATTAAATTAAAGATAAATATCAGACAATTTTTAATTTTAAATGGACTGTATTCATTTGACGGGGATTCGCTGCTACGGCTACACCGGATATTTGCCAGAAGAACAAGTTTTAGGTCAATGGTTTGAGGTCGATCTCAAGTTATGGTTAGATCTATCCACCGCTGCTAAGACTGATGCCATAGAAGATACTCTAGATTATCGCAGCATCATTAGCTTGATTCAAAATTTGGTCAAAACAGCCAAGTTTGCCTTGTTAGAACGCTTAACAGGGGCGATCGCAGATTCTATACTACAAGAGTGCGATCGTGTTACCAAAGTTCAACTAACTGTCACTAAACCCGCCGCACCCATTCCAGATTTCGGTGGCAAAATTAGCATTGAATTTACCAGAACTAAATCAGACCTTCATAATTCGTAATTCGTAATTCGTAATTCGTAATTACCTTTTTACAAGGATTTCAGAATTGTAGGTTGGGTTGAGGAACGAAACCCAACAAAACAACACAAATGTTGGGTTGCGCCGTGCTTAACCCAACCTACATTTAAGTCTAATTTTGGGTTTGAAAACAGCCCCTAGTCCCTAGCCCCTTTTATATAAAAACCATGCTGATTCAAGATCAAAAAACACGCAACTGGCAACCTATCATTAAAAAATTCGAGGCTGTCCTTGGCAAAAATGGCGTAATCCAACGTCGTGAGGAACTGATTACTTATGAATGTGATGGCTTAACTAGCTATCGCCAACGTCCGGCTCTAGTATTACTACCAAGAACTACAGAAAAAATTGCTGAAGTGGTGAAGATATGCAATCAATACTCTATCCCCTTCATAGCACGCGGCTCTGGTACTGGTCTATCTGGCGGAGCCTTACCAACTGAAGATTCTATTTTGATTGTGACTTCCTTAATGCGGCAAATTCTTAACGTTGATTTAGACAATCAGCGAATTGTGGTGCAGCCAGGAGTAATTAACAGCTGGGTAACACAAACAGTTAGTGGTGCTGGATTCTAT
>JBBSOP010000645.1:0-1688 GCA_038259655.1 Chroococcales cyanobacterium | reverse complement strand
TAGGAGTAATGAACCATGTCTATGTGGACAATCTAATCGAAGGTATATTTCTGGCTATTGAAAAAGAAGCCTATGGAGAAGTATTTAATATTACTGATGGTCAAAAAACTTCTTGGAAAGAGTATTTTACACGCCTAGCTGAAATTGGAGGTTTACCAGAGCCAATTTCTCTGCCAGCTAGTATGCTTAAATCTGTACTTTGGCAGCAAAACTTGGCTAAGAAACTGGTGGGTAAGAAGGCTGATATTATGCCAGATTCTGTAGATTTTGTGACTCGCCCATATTGTTATTCAATTGCTAAAGCCCAAAGCAGGTTAAATTACCAACCAAAAATCGATTTAGAAGAGGGAATGCGCCGTACACAAGAATGGTTGCAAAAAACAGATATTCAAAAAATAATTTTGTAAATCTCAGTTATGGCGCTTTTCGGTTGTGTGCAGTAATTCTGATAGGAAAAAGGTGCTAGTGGTCTGTCCCATTAGTTATGAGGGGATAATCAAGTTCGTAGTCAGGACTTTAGTCCTGAGTTTTAAGCACTAAAGTGCTTACTACAAACCAATCAAAACTTTTGCGACAGACCATTTAGTACCGCTGCGCGGAAGCCAAAAGCTTTATTGTAGGTTGGGTTGACGTAAGGAAACCCAACATTTGCGTTGTTTTGTTAGGTTGCGCTGTGCTTAACCCAACCTACATCCTACTTTATTTACACCGTGCTGTAATAGGGACTATGGGCTAGAGTGGTATATTTCATTCTTCCTATAGAAAGTAGTCTCAACCGTGCCGACAGTTTACTATGTGACTAGTGATACTAATTTTATTAAAACCTAAATACTTGATCAAAGTGACAACCGCTCATGAAAAATCAACAAATTGCCCCCTTTGTGGCTCAACCACGGCATATAAAACTTCTACCAACAGATGAATTAGCTATTATTCGTCATCGCCGCGCTGTCAAACGTTTGAAGATACGGCAGACTCTGACTGAGCGCACTCTCAAAATGATTGCAATTACCTCTATCCTCAGTAGTGTTTTTTTGGGAATAGGTGCATTGACATGTTGGAGGTTTGAGATTAGTGCCGATGCGATCGCCACAACTACTACAACCAATAGTAAACAAGATTGGCAAACAAGAAAACATATTTGTTTGGGCTGGATGTTGTTTGCATTTTCTAGTTTTCTAGGTACTGCTTCTTTGAGTTCAAAGGGAGAACAAAAAGTCCCGAACCGCTTCTAAAACATCTGCTGGGTATTCTTCGTGTAGCCCTAAAGAACCAGGAACAATCACACTTGTCACTTTTGGTAAAGCTGCCAAAGCATCCATTTCTGCTCGTGATTTAGGGGGACTGGATTCTCCAATGACTACCATTAAGGGTACAGTTAGCGATCGCCCAAGTGCTATAAAATCAGATTGCTGGTGTATAGCATCGAGATTACCTGTTACAAAAGCCGCAGAAGCAAATCTGGCTCCTGGTTGTTGGGTTGTTTGCCATTTCTGGGCAATGAAACTAGAAGTCAGTTTAGCCTCATCAGTAAAAACGTGGCGGCGATAAGCTGTTATGCATTTAAATTGTGATAACAGCGTCGCCTTTATTTTTGAGTTTTCGTCCCCATTTAATAATTAACTCTCCTTCATTTAAAAGTTGATGTAATAAATATTCTAGGTCTTCAATTGATTTAAATAGCCGAT
>JBBSOP010000644.1:0-1804 GCA_038259655.1 Chroococcales cyanobacterium | reverse complement strand
CCATTTACTTTATCATCGACTATTTCTGCCATACTGCCTAATTTTGGCGCTAGTACAGGAAGACTGCAAGCAAAAGCTTCTATAATAGCTAAGGGAAAGCCTTCATACCAAATTGAAGGTATGACTAAAAATTTGGCATCATGCATTAACCTTAAAATTTTTGATTGCTCCTGAAATCCTAAAAATTCAATCAAATTGCTGTAACCTGCATTCTGGACTTTTGCCTGCAAAGCTTGACGTAACGGCCCGTCACCAACAATTTTTAAGGGTATACATAAATTGTTTTGAAGATAGGCATCAACTAGCACAGAAACGCCCTTTTCTTCTGATAATCTACCAACAAAAAGTAAGTAGTTACCAAGTTTACTATCTTTGTTGTAAACATCAGTATGAAAAATAAAATTTGGTTTGATATAAATTTTTTCTGCTGGTAATCCAGCTTGAAGCATTTTTGCTTTTTGAAATTTAGTAAAGACAATATAAGCATCTACTCGCTCTTGCCAAGTGCCTCGTAGCCAATGCCAAGTTGCCATTGTTGCTACAACTGAACTTTGGAGGTAGGAATTTCGATAGCAGGCGTGTACAACACTAGACAAAGGTAGAAGTTTACCAATGCAATCTTCACAAGTTTTACCATCTCGAAATGGCATCGCTTTAGGACAAGCCAGCCGATAGTTGTGAAGAGTTTGGACAACAGGGACTCCAGCACTAGAACAAGCATCATACACAGCAGGAGAAAGCAGGGGAAAAAAGTTATGAACATGCACTATTTCAGGACGAAAACGGTTAATTTCTGCTTCAACCCGATTTTTAGCAGCAAAAGAATAAATAGCTCCCCCAGCAGCCACAAATCTATCCCAAATACTAACTATTCTGTGATTATTTTCTTCTAACAAAATAACTTCGTGACCATTTGCCTCTAATAGGCTTTTTTCTGCCTGAACTACCCTATCTTCGCCACCCGCAAATCTATAGCGATTGTGTAAAATTAGCAGCTTCATGCTTGTTTAAAAAAAATATAAAAAATCAGAAAGCTCACGTATAGATATGATGTCGGCAGAAAAATATAGTTTATTTATCGACAATATTACGAGGGCTATGCATCCATCGTAACCAAGTAACATCAGTAATGAATAGAGTAAACTATGATTAAAAATAATTTCCAGGCGATCGCTAGTGTAATATTGATATACAGACAGTTATTAGCATCATTTTAATAAGTCAAATTGGATTCTTAAATTTTGCTGCTACCTAACAAATCCAGCAGTGCCATACGCACAGCCACACCACTGGTAACTTGCGATTGAATCAAACTAAACTCTGGATCATCCATCAATTCAGAGCTAATCTCAACACCACGGTTGACTGGGCCTGGATGTAAAACTTTAACGTTGGGTTTGCACAGTTGCAGTTTTGGGCGTGTGATCCCAAATAACTTATGATATTCTCGCAAACTTGGTAGTAAATGAGCAGTCATGCGTTCTTTCTGTAAACGCAAAGTCATGACAAAATCAGCATCTTGTAAGGCGGGTTCTAGCTGCCAATGTATGAATAGTTGACGGTTATCTCCAACTTCTTCCAAGACGTACTCAGCAAATAACTTAGGTAAAAGGGTGGGCGGTGCTGCCAAATGTACTTGGGCTCCACTTGCCGTTAAACTCCAAATGTTTGATCGTGCTACGCGAGAATGCAGAATATCCCCAACAATGGCAATTTTTTTACCTTTTAAAAGTTCTAGCCGGGGATTACTTGGCTCGATTAAAGTACAGATAGTAAATAAATCTAGCAGTCCTTGGGAAGGATG
>JBBSOP010000643.1:0-1909 GCA_038259655.1 Chroococcales cyanobacterium | reverse complement strand
TTTCGATATGGTGCCAAAAGCTGCTGTTGCAAGTTTGATGAAACCTGAAAACAAAGATATGTTGGCTGGTGTTCTTACTTATCACGTAGTTTCTGGAAAAGTTTCTGCGGCAGATTTGATGCAACAAATTAAAGATAATTTATTAGCTCCTAAATTACTCGGCGATTTTATTGGACTTAACCCCATCTGGATTTTTGTGGCAATTTTGATGGGATTTGAAATTGCTGGATTGTTAGGCACACTTGTTGCCGTGCCGATTGCTGGTACTATCAAAGGCACTTTCGATGCTATTAAGAATGGCAAGACAGGTAACTTTGTATCAGTAGTCACTGTGGCTCAAGATCCATCTTCAGATTATGACAGCAATTAAAGAGACAGGGAGCAACCAACGCTCGATGGAGCCGCAGTCGAAGCAAGTCGAAGTAGCTTGCGTTGCCTTGAGCTTTGCCGAAGAATCGAAGTGTTGTTTTTGATTAAGGATTTATACCCAAAATGTCGTATAAAAATATGATGTTATACTAACGTTTTGGATTCACAACTAGGGCAGTTGATGGTTTTACAGATTTTATATCTGTAATTTTAATTTACCCGATACCTCCAATTCAAACTTGCAAAATCGCAAATCAGGATGGATGCTTCCGAGCTATTAGAAACAATAACACTCCTCATTGACCAAGCAGAGCGAGGAGAAATAGATCCTTGGGATGTCCAAGTAATTGAAGTGATTGACCGTTATTTAGAACTAATGGCACCAGAGGCAACAACTAGGGGCTATGAAGCCGATTTATCCCAATCTGGGCAGGCTTTTTTATCAGCATCCATGCTAGTGTTATTCAAAGCTAACACTTTGATGCAATTATCAACGGTAGAAAGTTTAGAGGATGTAGCAGATGATGCACTGCTAGAAACTGAAGACGGGGCATTATATCAAGCCCAGCGTTTACAATTAGAACGGCACTTGCGTCGTCGCCCGGCAGCAATGCCACCACCTAAACGCCGTGTCACTCTGCAAGAGTTAGTCAAACAATTGCAGATTATGGCGAATCAGCTGAAACTTGTACAAAAGACCAGCAAGCCTGTTCGCCCTAAGCGTCAGCCCAGTGCCCAAAGTATGCGGGAGGCACTAGAATTAGCTCACCAGGAAAATCTGACGGAAGTAGCTAGAGAATTAGAGCAAGTGCTGCATATTTCGGCAAGAGAATTACTTCTAGAACAAAATTGTTTAAATCTAGAACAACTTGTACAGTTGTGGACTCAGACAAAGCAACCACAGCACAATGGGTCTGCCCATGCCTCAGAACACAGCCACTTAGTTAGTGTATTTTGGGCCTTACTACTACTTTCGGCTCAATCTAAGGTAGAGCTATTTCAAGAAGAATTTTACCAAGAGATTAAAATTCGTTTACTCACAGATTCAGTTTTCTAGAGTAACCCCAAAACTGAGCCAGTCTAAACTATTACTATGACAGCTTATACCAATTCTCTGTGAAGCCGCACATTATTTTGACCCCTCCCCGCCAAAGCTGCGCTTTTGCTCTCCTCCCCTTGGTAAGGGGTAGGGTTGTTTCTATGCATCTTCATATAGAACTGGTATTAAAGGCGATCGCTTTAGCAAAATCTCAAATCAGAGTAAATTGAAAATATGACTAATCGCTGATTATCTGTCCATACTATTGGTTGCAACAACTAGCAAATTCCTGTTATCCCTGTTGTTAAGGGTTACTTAGAACAGAAATAAAAACTGATGATTAAGTATCACTCATTAAAAGTAAACTGGCTCGTGGTTGAGGAATAAAATTTTATGAAAGCGATGATTCTCGCAGCGGGTAAGGGTACACGCGTTCGCCCAATTACCTATACAATTCCCAAACCAATGATTCCCATCCTGCAAAAGCCAGTGATGGAATTT
>JBBSOP010000642.1:0-1931 GCA_038259655.1 Chroococcales cyanobacterium | reverse complement strand
GAAGACTTTGTGCGGGAAAGTCTAGAAGGTATGGCGGCGGCTCATTCAGATTTGATTAAAGTCAATTATGACCCTACCTTTGTCTATCGAGCCGATGCACCTATACAAGGTAAAGTAGCAATTGTTTCTGGTGGTGGCAGCGGACATGATCCGATGCACGCTGGTTTTGTAGGCCAAGGAATGTTAGATGCTGCTTGTCCTGGGGAAGTTTTCACTTCACCTACTCCTGACCAAATGTTGGCAGCTGCGAAGCAGGTAGATGGTGGTGCGGGTATTATTCATATCGTCAAGAATTATAGTGGCGATGTCATGAACTTTGAAATGGCGACGGAAATAGCCCGGACTGAGGGTATCCGAGTGCTAAATATCTTAATTGATGATGATGTGGCTGTACAAGATAGTCTTTATACTCAAGGTCGCCGGGGTGTGGGAACGACAGTATTGGCAGAAAAAATTTGTGGCGCGGCAGCTGAGCAAGGATATGATTTAAAACAAATAGCAGATTTGTGCCGTCGGGTAAATCTGAATGGGCGGAGTATGGGAATTGCTTTAACATCTTGCACAGTCCCAGCGAAAGGATCGCCGACATTTGCATTAAGCGATCGCGAAATGGAAATAGGCATTGGGATTCATGGCGAACCAGGTAGAGAGCGTATTTCTTTAGAATCAGTTGATCAGATCACTGAAAGATTAGCACGATCAATAATTGATGATGCACCTTATCGTCGTGTAGTTAGAGAATGGGACGAAGATCAAGGAGATTGGGTTGATGTCGAACTCGTTAATCCATCCTTGCAAAGAGGCGATCGCTTGCTAGCTTTCGTCAACAGTATGGGAGGTACTCCTGTTTCTGAACTATATCTGGTCTATCGCAAACTAACTGAAATCTGTGAACAACAAGGACTGCAAATTGTCCGAAACTTAATTGGTTCTTACATCACTTCTTTAGAAATGCAAGGTTGCTCAATTACATTACTGAAGTTGGATGATGAGATGATCCAGCTATGGGATGCACCCGTGAAAACAATAGGTTTACGTTGGTAATCAGAAATTTATGAGTTGGTCAGATCTTCCCAATCTCTGGGTACCCTTGGCATTGTTAGGTTTAATTGTGCTGGCTGCGGTGTTTTTCACTCGTACTAGTTAAATATAATACACTTTCCTAGTCAGTTGTTAGTTGTTTCTTTACCACTGACCACCGTGTTCTTTGTATTGAACACATCACAACTAACTGAGAAAATGCTGAGTTAAAAATTAATCTTCTCAAGGAATAAATTCAGATACTTTATAGCTTGGGTTCAGATGAGCTTCAGTAACAGATGAGATGCTTGAGTGAGTCGGGAAACTTAAAGAACAGGAGTCACACATGAAGCTCACATCATCACTGCTTGCAACTACTGCCTTAGCTGGTATATTGACAGTTGGTAATATTCCACTTCAGTTTGTCAACCCTTCATTGGTTCAAGCATCAGCCGCAGAAAAGAAAGATGCTACAGGCTTGAATACGCAACAAAAAATTGACATGCTAATCAAAAATAAGGGTCAGTTTGGTAGCGGCGATCAATTACGTCGTTTCTTTTTTGGTGATATTGAAACGATCGCAGTTCAACCAGGTGGTGGAGGTATGGTATTTAACCTTTACAATAAGGCCAATGATGTAACGATCGCCTACTGTGCAACTTATGATGTGGTAGTAGCAGTGAAAAAGGGCAAGATAACTAAATTTGCCCCTAGCGAAGTTAAGTAAAAGTATTTCCCAAACAAAGATTTATTTAGCGTGAAAAGTAGATAAGAGCGATCGTTCTTATCTACTTTTGTAATAAAATATCGATAAACAACTTATTTAACTTTCAACCAACTAAATATATCTACTGGTGAAATTTGCCAATCTGCTAACACACCCAGAACAGGTAATTTATCATCATCATATT
>JBBSOP010000641.1:0-1954 GCA_038259655.1 Chroococcales cyanobacterium | reverse complement strand
CTGCTTGTTTCAGCTTGGTTATTGCGGTTGCGTCTTGAGTCGCTGGGGGATTTTCTGTATTGATTTTAGAACCCGCCAAAGTTGTTAAACCAGCAATATCGAAGAGGTTTTTGACTGCAAAAGGTACACCAGCCAGCAAACCAGGATTATTACCTTGGGCGGGTTCTAAAATCAATACAGAAAATCCCCCAGCGACTCAAGACGCAACCGCAATAACCAAGCTGAAACAAGCAGGTGCTGTGTTAGTAGGCGCTTTAAATATGGATGAGTACGCTTATGGGTTTGTCACAGAAAACTCTCATTACGGTGCTACCCACAATCCTCATGATTTACAGCGTGTAGCTGGCGGTTCATCGGGTGGTTCGGCGGCGGCTGTTGCTGCGGATTTAGTACCGCTAACTTTGGGTTCTGATACTAATGGTTCAATTCGTGTTCCGGCTGCTTTGTGTGGGGTTTTTGGTTTTAAACCCACTTATGGACGATTATCTCGTGCTGGGGTAGCTTTATTTTCTAGTAGTTTTGACCATATTGGTTGCTTTGCTCGTTCAGTACAGGATATTGCTACTGTTTTTGATGTGCTTCAAGGCGAAGACAGTAGCGATCCAATTTGTACAAAACGTCCACCGCAATTGTGTTTACCCCAACTCAATCAAGATATTGCTGATATTAGAATTGCGATCGCTGATGATTATTTTATCAAAGGTGCAGAACCGGAAGCCTTAGCGGCAGTGCAGAAGGTGGCAGATGCTTTGAATGTGACTGAATATGTGACACTACCACAAGCCCATCGCGCCCGTGCGGCGGCGTTTATAATTACGGCTAGCGAGGGGGCAAATCTCCATTTAGACAAGTTGCGGTCGCGTCCTCACGATTTTGATCCAGCTACACGCGATCGCTTTTTGGCTGGGGCATTAATTCCTAGTACTTGGTATTTACAAGCACAACGATTTCGGAGATGGTACCGCGATCGCATCCGGGAAGTGTTTCAAAATGTGGACATAATTCTTGCGCCAACTACACCACTTTCCGCACCATTAATTGGTCAAAAAACTATGATGTTAGATGAGGAAGAAATTCTCATCCGTCCCCATTTAGGATTATTTACTCAACCGTTATCTTTTATTGGTTTACCTGTTTTATCGATACCAATTCAACGCTCAAATAGTTTACCTTTGGGTGTGCAATTAATAACTGCACCTAACAATGAAGCATTAATTTTACGAGTTGCAGCTGTAGTAGAGGCAAAAATACGAGTATAGTTTTAAGGCATTGTCGCCGACTTTACGTAACTAACTGCTAAAGGTGTGAGTTTGCTTTCAAGTTGAGTGACAATAGCACGATCAAATTCTGACCAAACTCTTTTTTGACCAAAGATACAAGGCTGTAAAATCCCCCATAGTTTACCATCTTGACATAAGTGAGCGTGAATTAACGCCCGATGTCCAAACTCCTGACGTTCAAATTCTTTATTAACGACTTCTGGGTTGGCAGTTTCTACATCTTCAACATAAACAGAAGGATCAGTTCGGAGTGCAGCAGCAAATAAAGGGTCTTCTTTTGGTAATAATTCTGGTTCTAATTTCCACTCAGGGTTAATTATTTCTGGAATTTCTGGATGTCTTCGCCAGCAATAGGCAACTTTACCCAACTTAGTTTGAGGATTTCTGAGATAGAGAAAACAGCGATCGCACTGTAATATTCTTCCAAGTTCTGGAAGTATAACAGTAAAGATAGAATCAGGCTCGCTATTTTTATCTAAAATACTTTGTATGGTGTTTGGTAAAGCTATATCTGTCATTAAAAATAGGTTATGATTTCTAGCATTTTCTCAACAAACTTCAATTCAAAACATCAACCCATAGGCACAAATAACATACGAGGATGATAAGTTTGTTGCTGCTCATAAAATTACTCCATTCTTGTTTATAAGAATGGAGAATTACAGGACATATCT
>JBBSOP010000640.1:0-2000 GCA_038259655.1 Chroococcales cyanobacterium | reverse complement strand
AGATTACTGGCTCAATCAAAAGCTGTAAACACTGTGGCGGGAACTGTATACTCAACTGCCGAGAGATCGTCCAAGAGTGGTGATCAAGAATATAAATATGTAAACACTGCTAACAAAAAGAATACAGGGTTAAAAACTCAACGGCGATCGCCCAGGAATAATCCCCGTCAACCTTCGGTACATAAACCATTAGTGCAGTTATTAGAGCGACTACCTTGGCCTTTAATGTTGCAAACAGGTACTGGTGAAGTGGTAACGCAAAATCCGGCTTGGTGGCAGCAATTAGGAGTACTCAAAGATCCAGAAGGAGTGCGGCAACAAGTAGAGGCCATGCTAGCCCCTGCCTTGATCGTTCAGCCAGAATACGCCCCCCAAACAGTTAGGGGCAATGAACAAGGAGATGAAGAGCAATCCCAAACCCTAAAACTTCATCCTGGAGAACATACCTTGTCTGTCAGGAATGAAGCCCTGCTATCTTCACCAGTCGCAACACCACTGATCAATGACCTTGATCAGCCCGCACCCGCAGCCAGTGCATCACGATGTTTTTTAGATGGACAAGTGGGTACTTGTACCTGTGTTGTCGAGGTACAAAACGGCCAAGAGCGAGTCTGGCAATTTGCCAAAATTCCCTTAGATAGTCCAGAGTTGAAAGTCTTAAGTAATGATTCAGAGATTTTACTCAGCGCTCAAGACTCAGTGGCTAATACTGACTTGTGGTTAGTATTAGCTACTGATATCACCGAACAGCAACAGCTTTGTAAAGAATTAGCAGCGAAGAATGCCGATCTTGTGCAACTAAATCGGTTAAAGGATGAATTTTTATCTTGTATCAGCCATGAACTAAAAACGCCCTTAACCGCTGTTTTAGGGTTATCGCGGTTGCTGGTTGATCAGCAGTTAGGAGAACTCAACGAACGTCAAGCTCGTTATGCAGGACTAATTCATCAAAGTGGACGACACTTAATGAGTGTGGTCAACGATATTTTAGATTTGACCCGCATGGAAACTGGACAAATGGATTTAACTCCTGTACCAGTGAAAATTCGCTCCGTATGCGATCGCGCCCTCTCGGAAGCAAAAGCGATTCACACTCAAACTACCAAAGCTACACCCAATACCCAACCTCCAGCAGCAAGTTTGTCATCTCCCAAATTTACTATTGCGATTGAACCAGGTTTAGACCAAATCGTAGCGGACGAATTACGCTTACGGCAAATGCTGGTACACTTGCTTTCCAACGCTTTTAAATTCACCGAAATATCAGGTGAAATTGGATTACGCATCAATCGTTGGGAAGGTTGGATTGCCTTTACAATCTGGGACACAGGGATTGGGATTCCTGAACATCAACAACATTTAATATTTCAGAAATTTCAACAGTTGGAAAATCCTCTTACCCGTCAGTTTGAAGGGACTGGTTTGGGACTAGTTTTAACTAGAGCTTTAGCCCGCTTGCATGGAGGTGATGTCAGTTTCTTATCTCGTGAAGGCAAAGGTAGTCAATTTACACTACTTTTACCACCTAGCCCTCCGACAACAGGCTTTACTGAAGCAGAGGTAAGAACACGAACTGAGGGAGAAACACGCAATACTCAGCCAGGAGTTGCTACCCTAGCACGTCAACGCATCACCACCGCCACACAGCATCATCCCCCTTGCTCACAACGGTTAGTCTTGGTGGTCGAAGCAGTAGCTAGATATATTGAAGATTTAACTGAGCAACTCAAAGGTTTAGGTTATCGCGTAATAATTGCGCGCTCAGGAACAGAGGCGGTAGAAAAAGCCCGACGCTTACAACCACAAGCTATTTTCTTGAATCCCTTGTTACCTCTGTTGTCTGGGTGGGATGTACTAACCTTACTTAAATCTGATGCTGCAACTCGCCATATTCCTGTCATGGTGACAGCAACCGGAGCTGAAAAAGACCAAGCTTATGCTAACCAAGCCGATGGTTTTTTAAACTTGCCAGTAGAGCATCAAGCTTTAGAGCCACTTCT
>JBBSOP010000639.1:0-2013 GCA_038259655.1 Chroococcales cyanobacterium | reverse complement strand
TATTTTATTTTCACGCAAGTCCCTTACGAATTACGAATTACGAATTACGAATTCTGTTCCATCCACTCAATACATTTATGCATCTGTTGATGTACTACATCAGTATCAGCATGAAACCTCCGTCCATGACCAGGTAGTACCCATTCAAAAGAGTAATCAGCCAATTTACGCATTGATTTAATCTGTTCTGTCCAGGAATACCAACAAAAATCAGGGAATGCAGCCAGTTGATGCAAGCTTTTTGACCAAGCTAGATGATCGCCAGTAAACAGAAACTTATTTTTATATAGTAGAACTGTATGTCCTTTACTATGACCGGGAACTGGAATAATTAACAAATCTGGGCTTAGGGCAAATGGTTCCAAATTAGTCAGTTGTATTTCCACATTTTGAGTACTCGTAGAAATATCATCAGCGTGAAGAATGCGTTGACAGTGGAAATGTTCAGCAAACTTTTTATGATCTGCCACATCATCTCTGTGAGTGAGATACATATAACGAATCCCGCCCATCTCTTCCAGACGCTTAACTAAAGGTGGCGTAAATCTGGGGGAATCAACTAAAATATTACCTTCGGGAATTTGAATTACATAGCTAGCAGCGCCGTAGGATTTTTCAGAATGATAGCCGCAGTGGTAAACATTTTCATCTATTAAAATCGGAAAACTTTGTTGAGCAATTCTGATATCCTGTGGCTTCTCAACTGTACCAATTGAACTAGTAGGACAAGCTAAAAGAGCTTGGAGTGCTGCTAGTCTTGTAGTTTCGTCTGTTGGTTGGTGATGTACTGCCGACTGTTCACCAGCACGAGAAAACACTTCAGGAGTCATCCAGCGACAGGTATCACAATCAATACAAGTGGTATCTACATAAAAATCGCCTTCGACATTTTCGGGGCGACGAAGATTTAAATGAGCCATGTTGAACCTCTCTTTGCCTAGCCACTTGCTGGGCGGGTGATAAATTCCCATAAGACCACGCTAGCAAAAGCAACTGTTAATTATAGACACCCCCTAGACATAAAAATCACAAAATTTCATTTATTGGAGTCACAATATGAGATGTTTTAATTACCTGAAAATGACTATAAATATGCTCTATTAGCTGAAATTTCCACTAAAAAATAATATGGAACGCCGAGAGGTTTTCAATACTGCTGCGATCGCTCTCTTCAAAATTCGCCTAAATTGAGTAAATCAAGCCATTTCTCTCAATTAAGGAGCTTGGCACATGAGAAACCGAACGTCAAATTTGAAAACTTGGTTGAGTGTGAGTACCATTAAGAGTACTTATTCGATTGCAGCGCGATCGTCGTCGTTAGTAGATCCTCATGAATGAAATAAAATTATCTGGCGTGAGAGATTGTGACAGGTTCCAAAGTCGTTCTACACTGACTGGATATATTTTAAGTTTTAACGGCTAATTGTAATGGACAACGATTCTGAATACATCAGGCAAACTGAAGCTACTCGTGTGCGTGTACTCAGCGAAGCACTACCTTACATTCAACAATTTGCCGGTCGCACGGTTGTTGTGAAATATGGTGGTGCGGCAATGAAAGATAGCGCCCTCAAAGACAAAGTTATGCGGGATATTGTATTTTTATCCTGCGTTGGCTTGCGTCCCATCCTCGTACATGGGGGAGGACCAGAAATTAATAGTTGGTTAAATAAACTGGGAATCGAAGCACAATTTAAGAATGGTCTGCGAGTTACCGATGCCCCCACAATGGATGTGGTAGAAATGGTGTTAGTCGGTCGAGTTAATAAAGAAATTGTTTCTTTGATTAGCCGCGCTGGGGGCTTAGCGGTGGGACTTTGCGGCAAAGATGGTAACTTAATTACAGCCCGTCCCCAAGATCAAGAAGGCGTTGGCTTTGTAGGGGAAGTCAGCAATGTCAATATCAAAATTTTGGAAACTCTTTCTAGCAGTGGCTATATTCCGGTAGTATCTAGCGTCGCCGCAGACGACAAAGGACAAGCTTACAACATTAACGCTGATACTATAGCTGGT
>JBBSOP010000638.1:0-2098 GCA_038259655.1 Chroococcales cyanobacterium | reverse complement strand
TGAGTCATTTAGCATCTGAACGAGTGTCACCCGTTTGTTGAAAGCGCAGGGACTTCATTTGTGAACCAGTCATTTTTAGTCTGTGGGCAAATGGCAAAATTGTTTTTTCAAGATGCAAAATTCATGCTTAAAATCATGAAGTTCATGGAGTATGAATTATTTGATTTCGTAGAGTTTTACCCCAATGATTGCTCATGAATCCAATCCTTTAAAATCGGATTGACTAATTCAGGAGCTTCATCTTGAGGGCAATGTCCTACTCCTTCCAAGGGAATAAACTTTTGCACTTGCGGATAGTTGGCTAGCTCTCGACCCAACTCAATTGGTTCCCAAGGGTCAGCGGTTCCCCACAAGATAATGGCAGGGCAAAGTAGCAATGGTAAGAGGTCTTCTGGTAGAGGGCCTGTAGAATAGGCAGTAAAAGCCACGAATACAGCTACAGCACCAGGGTCGCTAGCTGGTGCAGTCAAAATATCTACCAACTCATCTGTTACTGTCTCGGCATTAGCGTAGGCTTGCAACAGAATCTTCCGCACTGTTTTAGGTTTAGCGACTTGATTGAAAAAGAAATTAGCAATTGGTTTAATAGACAATAAACGTTGTAAAATCGGAGCGCCAAAGCGACGAGACCACGGTAAAGTTGCTCGTTTGCGATCGTGTAATAATCGTAGAGAACAGTTGATCAAGGCAACTCCCAAGGCAATATCCGCATTGCTAACTGCTGCTTGCATGACCACAATACAGCCTATAGAATTTCCTACTAAATAAGCTGGCTCACCCACCACTTCACGACAAAAATCTGCTACCTGTTGTCCCCATGTTTCTAGGGTGTAGGCAATTTCTTCACCTGGCTGAGGTTTAGCAGAACCACCAAATCCAATCAAATCGATCGCAAAAACACGACAATTTTCTGCTAGCACGGGTATATTTTTTCGCCAGTGCCACCATGAGGCTCCAAAGCCATGCACCAGCACAATAGCTGGCCCAGCAGTTCCTTGAGTTTGATAGCTTATAGGAAAGTCTCGCCAAATCCAAGTTTTTGTTGAGTTAAACGCGGTTGTAGAAGTCTTCATGGGAAATTGATGAATATATAGCTATCAATGTAAAGCAAAGATGTAGAGCCAATAATTTTGATAAGAATTTATAAGACTGGAAAAATAGAGAAACTTCTGGCATGATGTTTTATTCCTTGATATCCTAACCTGATTACGGGAGTCAGTATTTCATAACTAGTCATAGCTAACTCATACACACTCATCACTTATTGAAAATACGTATGTAAAAATTACCACGTATTTAAATGTAATGTAATTAAACTATCATCGGTAGTATATTCAGTAGTTTCACAATTTACGGTAGTCAAGTTGGTCTGTAAAATCATTGGATATCAAGCATTGACTATAAGGTTGGTTTGCACCAAATAAATTGACGCTAAATTTAACCTAATTTTTTTTGTTATTAGTTTCTTGCGGCTAAAGAAGATGAATATACTAGAAAAAGTTTATACTCCTATTGGTAGCTATGCACCAGATTTTGAACTGCCAGGGATTGACAATCAAGTACACCATCTCAGCCGCTATTTGCAGAGTTTCCGGGCGGTTGGCGTTATTTCTTTATGCAATTACTGTCCTTATGTCAGCTTGTATTTAAATAGGCTAAAAAACATTCAAGCAGAATTTGCTAAAGACCGCTTCACGCTGATTGGCATGAACGGCAGTGATGTGACTGGGCATCCGATGGAAAGTTTTGAAAATATGAAAAATTTTGCCCAAAATCACCAATTTAATTTCCCTTATCTGTGGGATTCAACTCAAGATGTCAGCCGGAGTTTTGGTGCTAGTAAAACACCAATGGCTTTCTTAATAGACAGGAATGGTATATTACGCTACAAAGGACGAATAGATAATCATCCTGAAGATGCATTATCTGTGGGAGAAGATTATTTAAGAAATGCGATCGCCTGTTTGTTCACAGGTCAAGCAATTAAACTAACAGAGACAGAGCCAGTGGGAACCTCATTGATTTGGCGTAACTAGACATAGATGGTCACTGTACTGCTATCTTAAATTGGAGGCAATTGCAACTTTTTTGATAAAGC
>JBBSOP010000637.1:0-2125 GCA_038259655.1 Chroococcales cyanobacterium | reverse complement strand
TGGAACTGTTTGGTTAACAGCCCAATGCCAACAAACATCTCAAATTTTATTCTGCGTCCATGATCAGGGACAAGGAATCCCTCAAGGTAAACTTGAAACCATTTTTGAACGATTTCAACAAGTGGATTCGTCAGATTCGCGCAAAAAAGGAGGGACAGGCTTAGGCTTGGCCATCTGCCGTAAAATTATTGAACAACACGAAGGTAAAATTTGGGCAGAAAGTATACTGGGGGAAGGCAGTTCTTTCTATTTCACATTGCCAACTTTGCCTGACTAAGAGACGGGTTTATATGGCTAAAAGACGGGTTTTAATCATTGATGATGAAGAAACCATTCAAACAGTGGTGCAATTTGGCATCCGCATGACGGCGGGTTGGGATGTATTCACCGCTAGTTCAGCACCCAAAGGTATCCAAACTGCCCAAATCGAACAGCCTGATGTCATTTTGCTAGATGTGATGATGCCCGATATGGATGGTATCGCTACTTTTAAAGCCCTCCAGTCCCATCCTGAGACTAAACATATCCCAGTAATTTTTTTAACTGCCAAAGCACAAACATCAGAAAAACGGCAGTTTAACGATTTGGGCGTGAGTGGTGTGATTACCAAACCTTTTAACTCGCTGGATTTACCAGATCAAATCGCCAGGATTCTCCATTGGCAACTTCAATCATAAACTTCTCTACCTACAAGAAGATGGGGCTTTCGGGAGGTTTTGACTATACTGCAAAAACCTGACTAAACTTGTGTATACAAGCAGGTATTTATGAAAATATTGGTTGTAGAAGATGATGAGTCACTAATTACGGTTTTGACAAAGAGCCTAGTGGCACATCACTATATCGTAGATACAGTTAAAGATGGTGAAATGGGTTGGACATACGGCTCAACTTTTGAGTATGACCTGATGGTGTTGGATATTATGTTGCCTAAGTTGGATGGTATTAGTTTATGCCAACGCTTCCGGGCAGAAGGATACACCACACCAATTCTTTTACTCACAGCTCAGGATACCAGCACCACTAAAGTCAAGGGGTTGGATGCAGGTGCAGATGATTATGTAGTCAAGCCGTTTGATGGGTTAGAATTGATCGCCCGGATTCGAGCCTTGTTACGACGTAGCAGCGTCAGCCCTTTCCCCATCCTGACTTGGGGGGATTTACTTCTCAACCCCAGTACTTGTGAAGTAACCTACAACGATCAACCCCTTATTCTCACTACTAAGGAATATCGGTTACTAGAACTTTTGCTTTGGGATAGCCAGCATGTATTTAGTACCAACGAAATTTTAGATCGATTATGGTCTTCAGAAGAATTTCCGGCAGAGGCAACGGTACGCTCTCATATCCGGCGATTGCGTCATAAATTAGTTGTAGCAGGCGCTCCTGTGGATTTTATTGCTACAGTTAATGGCCGAGGATATTACTTAAAAGCACCTGGGCAGGAAACAAGGCTGCGGGGTAAGTCTTCTCCTGTGGAGATTCTCAAAGCCACGCCTTCAACGATACCAAACCCAGAAGGCGATCGCTATACTGAACAGCAAGCACAATACCTCACATTTCTCAATGAAACCTGGATAGCACATAAACCTAAAATACTCGCACAATTAATAGTGCTATCTCAGGCTGTGAAAGACTTACAAGTTAATTCACTTCACCATCAACTGCAAACAGAAGCCCAACAAATTACTCACAAACTTGTGGGAACTTTAGGAACCTTTGGACTAACAAAGGCAATGCAAACAGCACGCCAATTAGAGCATTTGCTAAATAGTCATGAACTGCTGCGAGCGCAACATCCAGCACTGATAGAAACTTTAGTCAATGCTTTACAACAAGAAATTCAAAATACCACTTCCATCCAAAAGTTGCAGTTAACTGCTGAACAATCACCGCTGTTGTTGATTGTAGATCAAGATCCTAGCTTGACTCAATCCTTAGTTACAGTGGCAACCAGTTATAACATTCGTACAGCGATCGCACCCACAATAGAAGTTGCTAAAATCTGGTTAACATCTGAATTAATCGCTGAATTTCCCCAGGCAATTTTACTGCCAATTTCCTCCTCAACAAAGATTACAGACTTTCTAGAGTGGTTGCCAATTTTGACACAACATCACCCCGA
>JBBSOP010000636.1:0-2133 GCA_038259655.1 Chroococcales cyanobacterium | reverse complement strand
GATTACAGTCACTATTCCTCAAGTTAATCCTCGGACTGTAGGCGCATTAATTGCGTTGTATGAACGCGCTGTTGGTTTATATGCGAGCTTGGTAAATATCAACGCTTACCATCAACCAGGGGTAGAAGCTGGTAAAAAAGCCGCCGCCGCCATTATTGACTTACAAACACGAGTAGTAGCAGTATTACAAACAGAAAAAACTGCTCTTTCTTTGGCAGAAATCGCTGAGAAAGCAGGTGCTGCTGACCAAGTTGAACCAATTTACAAGATTCTGCGTCATCTGTACGCCAATCAACGAGGTGTGGTTTTTCACGGTGATTTAAGTCAGCCTAGTACTTTGACAGTTTCTGCTAGCTAACACACCACAATCTGAATTAAGTATTGTTGTATAAACAACAATTTTTTACTGTAAAGCATCCTAGATAGAACATTCAGGTTTAATTCTCAGGATGCTTTACTTTATGTATTTTTTCAGGAAGATAGTAGCGGACAAAAAACGCTTATATTAGCCTTTTTTGAAGTGTGTATTAATTACGAATTACGAATTACGAATTACGAATTACGAATTACGAATTACGAATTAGTATTAGCTCGACTTTATCCCAAATCAAGAACTTGCTTCTCCTTATAGGTCAAAACCCTAGCCTTTTGGCAAGAACTTTTTCCATATCACTGATTCACGGTGAAATCGAAAAAGTAAAACTACCACCCCATATAGGTTTTAGTAAAGCGCGATCGCGTTGCTAGAAAATGGATAAAGTCGAGCTAATGAAACTACTTCGGCAAATTACTCACAACCGACGAAAGGATAGAGCTAATGACAACAAAGCGGGTTCTAGTGGTTGATAACGAGCAATATATTCAAGAAGTTGCCAAGATTTGCTTAGAAACTGTTGCAGGCTGGGAAGTGCTAACAGCAAGTTCTGGTCAAGAGGGCATAACTCAAGCCGCAGCTTGGCAACCAGATGCGATTTTATTAGATGTGATGATGCCAGATATGGATGGCATCACTACCTTTGAAAAGTTACAAGCAAATTCAGTTACCAAAGGAATTCCAGTAATTTTGCTCACCGCCAAAATTCAGGCTGCTGACCGTCGCCGCTATGATCAAATGGGCATGATTTCAGCGATCGCCAAACCGTTTAATCCCTTAGAATTAGCTGGACAAATAGCTGAAGTCTTGGGTTGGAGTTGGGAAAAGCCTTAATCTCAGTAATGATGAGTCTGCTGTTCCAATGATTTGAGGTAGTGCTTGAACCATTGGCTAGATAATCGTCCTACTTCTTCTAAAGCCCCAGGCTCATTAAACTGATGAGTCGCTCCAGGGATAATTTTCATCTGCTTGTTCTGTACGGGAATTTGTGCCAGTGCATCTTCATTCATGGCAATTATAGGGAAGTCGTTCTCACCTACAATTAATAAGGTTGGAGCTTGCACGTATGACAGTGCTTCGTTTGCTAAATCAGTGTGTCCACTACGTGAAACAACTGCTGCGACTGCCATTGGTCGTGCTACTGCTGCCAGCAATGCTGCACCGCCACCAGTATCCGCCCCAAAATAACCGATTTTGAGGTGGTGGGTAGTGGGATTTTGTAACAGCCAGTCTGTGATTGCAACTAATCTTGCAGCCAAGAAATTAATGTCGTAATGAAAATGCTTGGTACGTTGATCTATTCCTTCTTCTTCTCTTGTTAGCAGGTCAATCAATATAGTTGCCAGTCTTCCTTCTTGACGCAAAATATGCGCTAGATAATGACTACGGGTATTGTATTGACTACTGGCGGTGCTATGAGCAAATAGCACAATTCCTTCAGCACCTGCGGGTATAACTAGTTCTCCTATCAGTCTGACCGACCCTAGTTCAACAATAACTATTTGCTCTTCTGCTGGCAATGATATTTTATTCATTGTTCTACCTTGCTAATTGTTGGGTAGTTATATCAGTTCTATATGAAGATGCATAGAAACAACCCCTCCCCTTGTTGACATACTCCCCGCCGTAAACGATCGGGGATTCTGGAGTAATAAGTAACAAGTAAGAAGTAATGAGTAAATACCCATTTTTCATCCACTCATTACTCATTACTTTAAAGTCGTGCTAGAAGCACGGGGCTTTAGACCCATTTCTTTGGT
>JBBSOP010000635.1:0-2178 GCA_038259655.1 Chroococcales cyanobacterium | reverse complement strand
GGGAGTGGCGGAGGGAGAACCTGAAGAAATAGATCGGTGGACTGATGAGCTAATAAAGATTCTGCAAACAGAGGCGGAGCGACAGAGGGAACTAGGTGACTATGCCGTTGCTTGGGCAATTCGGCAACATATCAGGGAAATTAATCCTACAGATATTAACAACCTGCTGCATTTGGTTGGGTTGTCAACCATGCTTGAGACTTATACAGGAGAAGAATTGGCAGATATTGGTATTATTGATCTGCTCAAGTCAGGAGAAGCCAATGACGTAGACTTTGAGCTATTGATGCAAGTGTTGAAGAATGTTTTAGATCGGGCTCCTTTGTATCCGTCATCCTTTGACTTGACGGAAGCTAGTACAGCCCATATCAAAAATTCCTTAGTTTTTTTGATTATTTTAATACCCTTTATTTATAAAATTGCTCACTCGGCAAAACAGACTAACTTAGCAGCACGCTTCACCGAAGTGTGCTTGCGTGTGGAGCCTCAACATCCAGAATTACTGGTTGCTTTGTCGGCTTTTTATCAAGATCTTAGGGAGTACACCAAAGGAATAGAAACTGCCAAGTTGTGTTACTCAGTTATAGAAGGTTTGGCAAATAAAATTTATGCTAATTTACTAATAATTCGTAGTTTGATGAGTGCTGGTGGCTATTGGGTTCAATCTCTTTTAGCGCTAGAAACAGAGAAATCTCTTTTAGCCTCTTTGTTTGAAGATCAACCGAACTCTCTCAATTCAAGTGAGACAATGCGCTTATTTACAGCGGGCTTTTTTTTCCCCTACTTTCAGGATAGACCAGATGAAAATTTACAAATTCGCCGTAAAATAGCTCAGGTTGCTCAATTAAACATTGAAAATTTCGCTAAGGAGAATATAGATCGATATCGCCAGTGGCGTTCGCCTATAGTAAACAGTGATCGTCCGACAAAACGCTTGAAGATTGGATATATTTCTCATTGCTTACTTGGTCATTCTGTAGGCTGGTTGGCCCGATGGGTGTTTGAGTATCGCGATCGCGATAGATTTGAAGTAAATGCTTACTTCCTTGCCTCTGAAATGAGCCGCAACCCGGTAGAGGACTGGTACATTAGCAAAGTTGACAAAGCTTATAAATTAGGATTGGATGGCTTGGATGCGGCTGATAAAATTTATGAAGATGAAATTGATATTTTGGTCGATCTTGATAGCATCACTCTGACCAATACTTGTGAAACTCTAGCTGTTAAGCCTGCACCTATTCAAGTCACTTGGTTGGGCTGGGATGCTTCGGAAATCCCGACAATTGACTATTTTATAGCCGATCCCTATGTTCTGCCGGATGATGCTCAAAACTATTATTCGGAAAAAATCTGGCGTTTGCCTCAAACTTACATAGCAGTAGATGGTTTTGAGGTTGGGGTGCCAACGCTGCGACGCGATCAGTTGGATATCGGCAGTGATGCTGTGATTTATCTTAGCGCTCAGAGGGGATATAAGTATCACCCTAATACAGCACGACTGCAAATGCAAGTTATTAAAGGAGTACCGAATAGTTACTTTTTAATTAAAGGTTTCGCGGATCAAGAATCTATCAAAAAATTTTTTATCGAAATTGCGGAATCAGAGGGAGTGGGAGCAGATCGTCTGCGATTTTTAGCATTGGCAGGATTGGAGGCAGAACACCGAGCTAATTTAGGCATAGCTGACGTAGTATTAGATACTTACCCCTACAACGGAGCTACAACAACTATGGAAACGCTGTGGATGGGTGTTCCGATAGTAACGCGAGTGGGGCAACAGTTTGCCGCCCGCAACAGCTACACGATGATGATGAATGCTGGTATTTCGGAAGGGATTGCTTGGACTGATGAAGAGTATGTAGAATGGGGGATTCGTTTAGGCAAAGATGCGACTTTGCGACAGAAAATATCGTGGAAATTGCGACAGTCACGACAAACTTCTCCGCTGTGGAATGGTAAGCAATTTACGCGAGAGATGGAAACAGCTTACGAGCAAATGTGGCAGATATATTTAGATCAACATTAGTCATAAGGGAGCTCAGGTGATTGGACAAGCTGAAGATTCTGGTTGTAAATAATCTATATCCACCCCAGGTGGTTGGAGGCTACGAACGGGCGATCGCTGACTACGCTAAGCTTTTGCACGATCGCGGCCATCAGGTTCTGGTTATCACCAGC
>JBBSOP010000634.1:0-2206 GCA_038259655.1 Chroococcales cyanobacterium | reverse complement strand
TGATCAGTCTTACCAACATGAGACTTTACGTTGATTATTCCCTAGAAAACAACCGTACAAACTTATAGCTACTTTTGTCCTCCTGATAAATACGTATTCCCTTAAAATATCTCAAATACTTGATCAGACAAGGCTTTAACCTTTTTATTCCTCCAGCTTAAGACCATTCAAATTCATCAAAATCTATCATTTAAATCTGGTGTGTTTGGAAATTTGATATACAAATTTCTTATGTCATCTCACTTGTTTTAGTGAGCATTTCTCGCTAAAATCAAATAATTTACTATCAATAAGTATAAAAATATACCTAAAGCTAAGGTAATTATGGGAGTAACTCCCTGCCTATAAATGTTGATGGTTTTACTTACCATTTTTGCTAGCGCAATTGAATTTGCTTGCAGTTATAAATATTTGATTTATCCCATAGAAGTCTTTACTTACATGAGTTCTTGTTCAAGACATAAGATCTGTTATGGATTAAGAAGTTATCTTCTAGTATCTCAGGAATAATGATGATGTGGATTATTCTCAGACGAATCTTTAAGTAAAAGTACTGAATAGAAATTCTAGGTAAAGACTACAGTGAATAGCCCAACTGACGACGGGCTTCAAATAAACTTACTGCTACACTTACTGAAAGATTCAAACTGCGAACCTGGGGTTGTGCCATAGGAATATGAAGGGTTGCATCACAAGCTGACAAAATTACTGGTGGTAAACCAGTGGTTTCACTACCAAAAAGCAACCAGTCATCGGCTTGAAATTGGAACTGGACGTAATTAGAACTGCCTTTAACACTGAAACCCAACCATCTGCCTCCATGCTTTTGGTGTATGGTTTTAAAGGCTTCCAACGATTCGTGATAGTGCAGTTTGACATAAGGCCAATAATCTAAACCAGCTCTTTTAAGATAGCGATCGCTGATTTCAAATCCTAAAGGCCCCACTAAATGTAATTCTGTACTTGTAGCAGCACAAGTGCGAGCAATATTGCCTGTATTTGGGGGAATTTGCGGATTGACTAAAACTACCTGAGGCATTGACCGTATAACTTCTATTTTGTATAAAATGATATTTTGACTAAAGCAAATCTACCATAAGATAGAGGTCATTCATAGGTTTTATTAATAAATACCCTATGACCTCTATCGATTAGATTTTTAAAACAAAAAATTAATTATCCCAAAGCATGATCTGAGAGTATTTATCACCAACACTAGGCAACATGACTATTTTTGAAGACAAAATACAAGAAATAGTTGTATTTGTAGATTTTTCTGGAATTGGTTAGGTTTCTAGAAAAATCTACTTGTGGGATGAAGACAAATATTATTAAGCTACTACGGACGAACACAAATTGTTTTCTAATTCCAATTCGCGTTCTTGGGTGGCTGCAATAGCTTGGGTAATGACGCATTGGCTGTCAAAACCAACTTTGTGCAGTTGCAACCACTGCTGGGCTTCATTCCCTTCACGGAGGATTTTATGCAGAGGAGAAAGGAAACAGCTAAAACCTTGTTGTTTGGCGATCGCCCAAACGTCTTGGTAAAGTTCGGTAATCCAATCTCTAGCTGTAATGCTTCTGCCATCTTGCCAATGTCTTAGTTGAGCATCAAGACTATTACTAGCTGCTGCTGCTTCGTTGCTAGCAGCGAGGGTGACAAGTTCTTCAGGAGAAAAAATACTTTGGGTTAACGGATCAATGTTGGGATTTTCGATGATTTGCAACAGACGCGCTTCTAATAAGGCAGTAATAGCTAGCAAGGCAATGGGATCTGTGACTAAATCGCAAATTCGTAGTTCTAAACGATTAAGGTCATAAGGGCGGCGATCGCCATTTGGCCGTACTGATGACCACAAATGTCTCACGTTTTGCATTGTCCCAGCAGCTATCTGATTTTCCATCCACTCAATATGATGGGCATGGCTAGCAAATAACGGCACATGGCTAGGGGTTTGGGGGAAGATTCCCCAGCGGGTGGAGTGATAACCAGTGGTTTTGCCATCTAAGAAGGGAGATGAGGCACTGAGGGCGAGAAATAGGGGTGCTTCTGTACGAATTACTCGACAAGCCCGCATTAAAACTTCTGGGTCGCTGATGCCAACGTTAATATGAACACTGGCGGTAACTACTTTTGTACCGTAGGTTGTCTCAATATAGTCGTGATAGGGATTAGTAGGATCGGAACGAAAAAAGCGATCGCTAT
>JBBSOP010000633.1:0-2206 GCA_038259655.1 Chroococcales cyanobacterium | reverse complement strand
TGGAGTAATAAGTAATAAGTAATAAGTAATGAGTAAATACCCATTTTTCATCCACTCATTACTCATTACTCATTACTTTAAAGTCGTGCTAGAAGCACGGGGCTTTAGACCCATTTCTTTGGTAACATTGCCAAAATAGTTGTGTTGCGTAATGCATCAGATTTCGCGGCAATGCCCCGCTTTAAACTCAGCGATCGCCTCTTGAGCTAACGCTTCTAATTTACCGTCTGCAATTATGGCTTCTCGTGTTAGAGCGCCAGAGTTACCACAAAATTACTCTTGGCTGAATACAGATAAACCCTTGTCTTTGAAACAACTCAAGGGTAGAGTCGTAATTTTAGACTTTTGGACATATTGCTGTATTAATTGTCTGCATATCCTACCAGACTTGAAATATTTAGAACAAAAATATCAAAATAGTCTCACAATTATTGGTGTTCACTCTGCTAAATTTGACAACGAAAAAGAAACCGAAAATATCCGTCAAGCTATTCTGCGCTACGACATTGAACATCCAGTTTTAGTAGATAGTGGTTTTCGAGTTTGGGACGAATATGCTGTGCGTGCTTGGCCTACTTTGATGATTATTGATCCAGAAGGTTACGTGGTTAGCTCTTTTTCTGGTGAAGGTAAGCGTGATGCTTTGGATGAATTGATTGAAGAATTAATTAGCCAACACCAAAAAAAAGGCACAATTAATTTCCAAGAACTCACTCTGAACTTAGAAAAACAACGCCAACCATTAATTACACCTTTAGCTTTTCCCGGTAAAGTTCTAGCTACTCCAACGGGTTTGTTCATCGCTGACTCTGGACACCATCGCCTAATCATGAGTACCTTTGACGGTGATCTTCTGCACATCATGGGAACTGGTAAATCTGGCTTAACTGATGGGGCTTTTGGTGAAGCCCAGTTTTCTGCACCCCAAGGTATGACATTTGATGCAGATAAGCAAATTCTTTATGTTGCTGATACAGAAAATCATGTGTTGCGACAAGTTGATTTTAAACATCTGCTAGTAAAAACGATCGCGGGAACTGGTGAACAAAGCCGTAATATCCGTCCTCATGGAGGTGTAGGTTTAGAGACTGCGTTAAATTCTCCTTGGGATTTAGTCAAAGTAGGAAATATCTTGTATATTGCGATCGCAGGGTCGCATCAAATTTGGGCAATGGATTTAGAAACCAGGATGATCAAAACCTACTCTGGTACTGGTGCAGAAGCTTGTATTGATGGTTCATTAACTGAATCTGCCTTTGCTCAACCCAGTGGTATCACTAGCAATGGACAAGAATTATATATTGCTGATAGTGAAGTTAGTTCAATTCGGGCTGTAAGACTAGTAGAACCGTTTCAAGTCAGAACAGTCTGCGGTAGTGGTCAGTTATTTAGTTTTGGCGATGTTGATGGACAAGGTGAGGATGTGCGATTACAGCACTGTTTAGGAGTGGAATATACCCAGAATTATCTGTGGGTAGCAGATACTTACAACCATAAGATTAAATTAGTTAGTCCTAATACAGGTAATTGTCAAACAGTTTTGGGAGATGGTTCAGCGGGTTTACAAGATGGTCAAGGTAAGAACACTCGGTTTTTTGAACCTTCAGGATTAAGTGTTATGGGTTCACATTTATATATTGCTGATACTAATAATCATGCTATTCGCCGCATAGATTTGAATAATTTTCAAGTGACAACAATGCGATTTCCTGGTTTATGTGCGCCAGATGTGTGTATACCGCCAAATTTACAGTAAGAAATAATTAGCGTTAACTAAATTGGAAGATGAGTTTACCTGACGCACAGATGTGACTTTTCCTGGGATGTGGGTCATAAAAGTCTCATGTTACGTCGTGTTCATCAGAGAACATATTTAGGTTATTTACGGTATCAAATAAACAAGCAATATAGTTGTATTTTCCCAGATAAGCTGGTAGGATTCTACGTATCAAGCTTTAAATTTGAGCTTGGTAAGGTAATAAAAGCCTTCTTCACCAGGATATCAAAGATTTCTTTCCTTTTATAGCCGCTTACTATAGCTTATCTAAACTCCCACGAATTGAGGGGGGTATTTTATGAGCTGGCAAAGTCTGGGTAGGGATTGGATGGATAGGCTGAGGCTGTTCTATCCATGATGGGAAATTGCTGAGTCAAGAACAATATAAAACTAAAGGAATAAGAGAATGGGTCTGAGAAAACTAGTCAG
>JBBSOP010000632.1:0-2223 GCA_038259655.1 Chroococcales cyanobacterium | reverse complement strand
AGTGGCTCAATAATAAATTTAGTGATGCCGCACTAAATTAGTGTGAAGTAACAAAATATTAACAAATAGTTGATGTAATAATTTAGCTACAAACTGGCGAATCAGTCACTTGAGTGACTTGGTCATCTGGAAAGCGTTTAGGTCTTCCGGGTTTACGTTTATGTCGCTGGTTAATTGATTTTTCGCTTGCGGCTGCCAATTCTTCAGGTGTACATTTAAACAGGCGCAAAGCATCTAAATATTTTTTTGGTGTCATTGTGGGTTCAGTACGTCCAGCTTCCCAGTTGCGGACACTGGTTTCACTGATTGCAAGTCTGAAGGCAACCTCTGCACGGCTAAGTCCAGCACGCTCTCTCAGGACTTGCATATCCATATCCCATGCTCCCCTTGAAAAGTTTATAAGTGATTTATTAAATCAATTGATGTTGTTATCAATTGCAAAAAAATTGTTAACTATATTCCTTTATAAGCGATCGCACCCTTCTCTGGCAAACGCGGCTGATTAAGATAGTTTTCCGACTTCTTTAAAGAAGTCGGAAAACTGGGAACTGGTTTTATAACTTGCACCCTTACTCTTTAGTAACATCAATCATTGCATCGCTTGGATCATCTAACATTTCTGGTACTAAAGTTGGGTTACTTCTACGTTCTGCTGGCGATTGTTGCCGGATTACATCATCCATTTTTGGAGGATGTTTGATTTTGTCAAGTACCTCAGGACTTAATTGTGAGGCATCACTTTCTGAATTTGTTTTTTCTGCTTGGTTAGGATTTGTTTCCTTATTCATAAATACTTTCTCTCATCTATAGTCCAAGCTTAAAGGATAATGTAGAAAAATATCACTATCTTGCGACTTAAATTACTGTTTTCAAACAGCGTTAAATCATTGGTATAACCTATTAAATGTATTAGAGAAGACGATAACTTGTTTAATAATAAAATGCTTGACTGAGTTCAATAGTATTTAACATCCAAAAAGATAGAATTAAATATTTGATGTTTCACTGAGTTATTCAATAGGAAATTAAGTAGTGTCACCCAAAAAGATCCCTGCTACCAATCAAACTCAACACTGGGCAATTGCTCAAATTATGGGATTAACCAGGCGTAATCCTTTCATAATTTCAAAATGGGTTGTGCGTTGGGCAGTTGTGGGCATTTTTAGCGGTTTATTTGCTGGTTTGTACTGGAATGTTCTAGAACTACTAACTCACCAACTACAACAATTTCAGGGTCTGACTTTATTAATAGTGATGCCAATAGCTGGTTTAGTAGTTGGGCTAGTAATACATTTTCTAGGAAATCCTGGTGAAATAGCTGTGATTGTTGATAACATCCATTTTCGCGGCGGACGCTTGGATATTCGTAAAAATCCCTCAATGATTCTCGCTTCTTTGGTTGGCATATCGGTAGGTGGTAGCGCTGGTCCAGAAGCGCCACTGGTACAGGTAACAGGTTCTTTTGGTACTTGGGTTGGCGATCGCCTTAAACTTGAAGGAGAAGACTTGAGAACTATGAGTTTAGCGGCGATGGCTGCTGGCTTCACTGCCTTATTTGGCGCACCTTTGGGCGGCGCGATGTTCGCTTTGGAGATTTTGCACCACGAACATATTGTGGAATATTACGAAGCTTTGATGCCAGCCATTGTTGCCAGTTGTGCTAGTTATCTAGTCTTTGCAGTAATTACACCTTTAGGAATTGCACCCACTTGGCATTTTCCCCAATACCGCTTAGAGAACATTGATGATTTTGCGTTTGCTATCTTGTTTGGAATCATTGGGGCGGTGGCAGGATGGCTTTTCATCGGAATTTTTCGGGGCTGCGATCGCTTATTTGCTAAAATTCCCGGCCCTATTTATGTACACACAACACTTGCAGGATTAGGACTAGGCACTTTAGCAGCTTTCTTACCTCTAACTCGTTATTTTGGACATGAAGAGTTAGAAACTGTTGTTAATAGTAGTTTTTCTGTGGTTTTTCTCTTAACTTTGGCTTTTGGTAAGATGGCTGCCATAAGTATCACAGTTACAGGCGGGTGGCGTGGTGGATTCATTATCCCCTTATTTTTCACTGGTGCATGTATAGGTAAGGCAGTAGCAATCTTAATTCCAGAACTCAATCCTGCCCTGGCAATGATTTGCACAATGGCAGCTATTAATGCAGCTGTGACACGCACACCAATAAGTACAACTTTATTGCTCTCAAAATTAACTAATTTTAGT
>JBBSOP010000631.1:0-2286 GCA_038259655.1 Chroococcales cyanobacterium | reverse complement strand
TGTATCTTCATTAGTGTTGAAATTCTCCTGAGCAACACCACTCCTGCCTTCAGTTGCGGTATTATTACCCCTGTTCGTATTGGGAGCAGAGCTATTAACATTAATATTAGCTGGGAGAACTTGTGATTTTCTGCCGCTGGGAGCGTTGTTACTAGCAGTTCGTTGCTCTCCCATCGGAAAATTGATGCCTAGTAATGTACCTAGCAAAATAGCCAAGCCTCCAGCCATCAGAATTAGCGGTGTCCATCTACCCATATTATTTGTCTCCTTTGTAACCTAACCTTCTGGTTTTATACTAACTGAGAACCTTGACCCCAAAATCCGTCAAATTTTGTCACTGTCACATCGCCCATAACCTGAGTTTGGCAGGCTAAACGCAGGCCTCTTGTAGGAGAATGAGGAGGAAGCGAACGCCGCACTTTGTCACGCCAATTCGCCGCAGATACTTCACCATTTACCTTGACCGCACAAGTACCACAACTGCCAATTCCCCGACAGTTTATTACTTTAGCACCGCCATTGTAGAGGTCAATACCATTTTGCAGCAAAATTTTGCGTAAATTAGCTCCGCGAATGCACTCAATTGTTTTTTCTTGAGTTATTATCTTGGGCATTTTTCTTAAATTGCCAAACTGGCTTGTTGTATTATCTTGGCACATTGCCTTAAAAGTTGTCTCGAAAGTCCCTGTCTTATGACCACAAATCCCTCACCTCAAATTTGGCTCTATGACACCACATTACGGGATGGCACTCAACGCGAAGGGTTATCAGTTTCTATAGAAGATAAGTTACGCATTGCCAAAAGACTCGATCAATTGGGAGTTCCTTTTATTGAAGGTGGTTGGCCGGGTGCTAATCCTAAGGATGTTCAGTTTTTCTGGCAATTGCAAGAAAATCCGCTTAAACAAGCAGAAATCGTGGCATTTTGTTCAACTCGACGACCAAATACCACTGCTGCCGCCGAACCGATTCTACAAGCAATCTTGACTGCGGGTACACGCTGGGTGACAATTTTTGGTAAATCTTGGGATTTACACGTTACAGCAAGTCTCAAGACGAGTTTAGAAGAAAATTTGGCCATGATCCGCGATACTGTCGAGTATTTTTGTTCGCAAGGGCGGCGCGTGATTTATGATGCAGAACACTGGTTTGATGGCTATAAGCACAATCGAGATTATGCTTTACAGACATTAGACGCTGCGATCGCAGGTGGTGCTGAATGGCTAGTTCTTTGTGATACAAATGGCGGTACTTTGCCCCACGAAGTCAGCGCATCTGTTCAAACAGTCAATAATCATTTGTCAATTGACGTTAGTCAAGAATTAATGACAATTCCCCAAATTGGCATCCATACTCATAATGATTCGGATATGGCGGTAGCTAATGCCTTAGCTGCGGTGATGGCAGGGGCAAAAATGGTACAAGGCACAATTAATGGTTATGGTGAACGTTGTGGTAATGCTAACCTCTGTTCGTTAATACCTAATTTACAACTGAAGCTAGGTTACAGTTGTATCGGAGAACACCAGCTAAATCAACTTACAGAAGTTAGTCGCTTCGTTAGTGAAGTAGTAAACCTTGCTCCAGATGAACATGCACCCTTTGTAGGACGTTCGGCTTTTGCTCATAAAGGTGGTATTCATGTTTCTGCAGTAGAACGTAATCCCCTAACTTACGAACACATTCAACCAGAACAAGTCGGGAATCATCGCCGCATCGTCATTTCCGAACAATCGGGACTCAGCAATGTTTTAGCGAAAGCCCGGACTTTTGGGATTCAACTGGATAAAAAAACCCCAGAAGCCCGACAAATTCTCCAACGTCTCAAAGATTTAGAGAGCCAAGGATATCAATTTGAAGCAGCAGAGGCCAGTTTTGCCCTATTGATGTATGAAGCTTTAGGCGATCGTCAACAGTTCTTTGAAATCAAAGGCTTTCAAGTACATTGTGACTTGGTTGAAGGCAAGGAAACTAACAATGCCCTAGCCACAGTTAAAGTAGCCGTCAGTGGCAAGAATATTTTGGAAGCAGCGGAAGGTAATGGCCCAGTTGCAGCCTTGGATGCCGCCTTACGCAAGGCTTTGGTGAACTTTTATCCCCAGCTTGCCACTTTTGAGTTGACAGATTACAAAGTGCGGATTATTGACGGACATACAGGCACAGCTGCAAAAACTCGCGTCCTGGCAGAATCAGGTAATGGTTATCAACGATGGACAACCGTAGGGGTTTCTACTAACATCCTGGCAGCTTCTTATCAAGCAGTAGTAGAGGGATTGGAATATGGTT
>JBBSOP010000630.1:0-2350 GCA_038259655.1 Chroococcales cyanobacterium | reverse complement strand
TGATAGAAGCCTATTGGAAAGATCGCGGTGACTTGAAGTTTGGTGACTATAATTCCCACACAAAAAGCATGACCGATTTCCCTTTGTGTTTTGCTATACACAAAGCATTTCAAAAAGATGGCGATGTTGTAAAACTATCAATCTTATCAGAAACAGCAGAAAACAAAACTAATTAAAACAGGACTTACGCAAAACTATAGAAAAACGAACCGCAAAGGACACGAAGTACACGAAGTTAAGAGGGTTTTAGAGAGTCCTTGCGTAAGTCCTATAAGATTTTGAGCATTACTGAATCAAGGGATGAAATTTATGTGTTGAAATCTAAAATTTCTTTTCTCTCTGCGCCTCCGCGTCTCTGTCTTGAAAAGTTTGTTACGGAGGGAAACCCTCCTGACAACTTTTCGCTGCGTGAGACAAATCATTCCGCATTTATGTAATATCAAATTTTAAATCTGGCATTTTTAATTGGAGCAAAGCAACAGTAATGCAGCAGGTTAATAGCGGATTTAGTATTAGTGGGATCTCGATTCGCCAACATATCGGCACTCTCATGCTCACCCTAGCAGTGATTGTGATGGGAGTATTTTTTCTTTTTAAATTACCCGTAGATTTACTACCATCAATTACCTATCCCAGAATTGGTGTGCGGGTACAAGCACCCGGAGTCGCTCCAGAGATTGGGGTTGATGAAATCACAAGACCATTAGAAGAAGCCTTTTCTGCTACTGAGGGCGTAGTACAGATTTTTTCCCAAACTCGTGAAGGACAGATAAATTTAGATCTGTACTTTCAACCGGGGGGTAATATTGACCAAGCCTTAAACGATGCCACAGCTGCCTTTAATAGAGCTAGAAGCGGTTTACCAGACACTATTGAAGAACCTCGCTTATTTAAATTTGATCCTTCCCAGTTACCAGTTTACGAATTTGCCTTAACTTCGCCTTCCTTGACAGGCGTTGATTTGCGCGTTTTTGCCGAAGAGGAACTAGGCCGCGAATTGAGTGTAGTATCTGGAGTTGCAGGGGTAGACGTATCGGGAGGAGTTCAAGAAGAAGTTAGGGTTAATGTTGATTTAGATCGCTTGCAAGCTTTGGGCGTGGGTTTAACAGATGTATTAGATCAACTGCGAAACCGCAATCAAGATGTTTCTGGTGGCCGGATTTTGGGGCAAAATTCTGAGCCTTTAACCCGTACTGTCGGGCGCTTCCAAAATGCTAATGAAATCAACAATCTTTCTTTTGAAGTATCTTCTCCTGCTGCTTCTTCAACCTCTACTTCACAAACCCCAGTCGTCAATCGCCGCGTTTATTTGCGAGACTTTGCTGAAGTCATTGATGGCTCAGAACAACAACGAATTTTTGTCTTACTCAATGGGCAAGAAGCCGTTAAAGTTAGCATCCAAAAACAGCCGGATGCTAATACTGTCAATGTTGTAGAGGGAGTGAAAAAACGCTTAGAAGAACTGCGACAATCTGGTGTAGTTCCTGAAGGGACGATTTTGACATCTACATTGGATGAATCACAGTTTATCAGCAATTCTATCTCGAATGTTACCACTTCTGGGTTAATTGGCACAGGATTAGCTGCGATCGCAGTTTTATTATTTCTTGGTTCTTTACGACAAACTTTTATTATTGTTCTAGCTATTCCCCTGGCAACTCTTTCCGCGATTATCTTAATGGGGCTATTTGGTTTCTCCCTCAACGTTTTTAGTTTGGGTGGTTTGGCTTTAGGTGTGGGTATTGTGGTGGATAACTCCATCGTCATGTTAGAAAACATTGCCGAGGGTGTGGGGATGACTCCCGGTAAAAATAGTAGAAGTCGCTTAAATCAACAGCAAGTCATTTCTCAGGCTCAACAAAGTAGTCAGGAAGTAGAATCAGCTTTAATTGCTTCCACTAGTACAAACTTGGTAGCAGTGTTACCATTTTTGCTGATTGGCGGCTTTATATCATTACTATTTAATGAGTTAATTCTGACCATCACCTTTTCTGTGGCAGCTTCAATTTTGATCGCAGTGACAGTTGTACCAATGCTTTCATCCCAGATGTTGGGCTGGAAATTTTCTAGTGGGTTAAATCAATTCTGGCTATTAAAAAAGTTTAATCAGCGCTTTGATGCCGCGACGAGGGCTTATGGTAATTTTTTAACTAGAATATTGCGCTGGCGATTAGTAACAGTAGCGATCGCTATTATCTTATTTGGTGGTAGTAGTTTATGGATGGCTCCGCAAATTCCCCAAGAAATCCTTCCCCGAATTAGTACTGGACAAGCCAACTTAAATGCCCAGTTTCCTCCCGGTACGCCTCTAGAAACCAATCGCAAAGTTATGGCTGCGGTGGATGATATT
>JBBSOP010000629.1:0-2370 GCA_038259655.1 Chroococcales cyanobacterium | reverse complement strand
CCAGGTGACTATCAAGAGCAGAAAAAATATTATTCAGGCAAGAAGAAAATGCACACTCTAAAAAATCAATTTATAGTATTGCCAGGAGGTGAAGATATCGTTGATGTTTGTATTGGACAATTAGGTAAAATAAGCGATATCGATGATCGCAAGCAAGCTGAAACAGAAATTTGGCAATTAAAAGAAAACTTAGAGCAACGCATTCAAGAACGCACAGCCCAATTAGAAGCCGCTAACAAAGAACTGGAATCTTTTTCTTATTCAGTTTCTCACGACTTACGCGCCCCATTGCGCCACATTGCCGGCTTTGTGGAATTACTGCAAAAAAGGCTGAACTCAGCGATTTTAGATGATAAAAGTCAGCATTATTTACGGACGATCGCCACTACTGCTAAACAAGCAGGTATCCTGATTGATGAGTTGCTGACATTTTCGCGGATGGGGCGGACTGAAATGCGCTACATCACATTGAATATGCAGCAACTAGTACCAGAGATCATCCGCGATCTAGGTACAGAAACCAAAGGACGCAAAATACTTTGGCAGATTGAATCATTACCAGAAGTAGAGGGCGACCCCTCAATGCTGCGTCTTGTTCTTTACAATCTCATAGCTAATGCCGTTAAATATACCCAGACTCGAAACCCAGCCAAAATTACTGTTGGCAGTACCAGTGATCAAAACGAAGTTGTCTTTTTTGTGCAAGATAACGGCGTTGGCTTTAACATGCAATATGTACACAAGCTGTTTGGCGTATTTCAACGGCTACATACTGACCCACAATTTGAAGGCACGGGTGTAGGATTGGCAAACGTGCAGCGCATTGTTCATAGGCATAATGGTCGAGTCTGGGCAGAGGGTGTAGTTGGTAGGGGAGCCACCTTCTATTTCTCACTGCCTAAGTTGTTGAGAAAGGAGAAGGAATGAAAGAATTGAAGCGAATTTTGCTGATTGAAGATAGTGCCAACGATGCGGAGTTAGTATTAGCCGCCCTCTCGGAAAACCATCTGGCCAACGAAGTAGTAGTGGTACGTGATGGAGAAGAAGCACTAGATTATCTTTATCGGCGAGGACTGTTCCGATTACGCATGGAGGGATATCCTGTTGTAGTACTGCTCGATTTAAAATTACCTAAAATCGATGGATTAGAAGTGCTGACACAACTCAAATCTGACCCCAAAATGCGAGTAATTCCGATAGTAGTATTAACTTCTTCAAAAGAAGAACCAGACTTAGTTAGATGTTATGAATTAGGTGTTAATGCTTATGTTGTTAAACCTGTAGACTACCATGAATTTGTTGATGCCATTAAAGGTGTAGGACTATTTTGGGCAGTGATCAATCGGCCTCCTCTGGGCGCTCTACCTCCTGCACCTCACCGTTTACAGGAGAACAACTGATGAGTTTTCTGCATTTCCTCCTGTTGGAAGACAGTCTATTAGATGCAGACCTAATCCAAGTGATCCTTAACGAAGGGGGAATTGATTGTGAAATATTACGAGTTGAAACCAGTGCTGACTTTATAGCGGCTCTGGAAACCAAGACTTTCAACTTAATTCTTGCCGATTATGACCTGCCGTCTTTTGATGGAATATCTGCCCTCAAAATTACTCGCGATCGCTTTCCAGATATTCCTTTTATTTTTGTCTCTGGAATGTTGGGTGAAGAATTGGCAATCGAAGCCTTAAAAAACGGTGCTACTGATTATGTCTTAAAACAACGATTAGGGCGGCTGATTCCCTCAGTACAACGGGCATTGCGAGAAGCCCAAGAACGCCGCGATCGCCAGCGTGCAGAAGAATCTTTACAAAAAAGTGAAGCTAGGTATCGCCGCATTGTTGATACCTCTTACGAAGGCATCTGGATGATTGACGCTCAAGGGCGCACAGAATTTGTGAATCAGCGAATGTCACAGATGTTAGGCTATCCAGCAGCAGAAATCCTCGGTCGTTCTTTGTTTGATTTTATAGAACAAGCTGATGGTATAACTACTCAAGAACAGCTCGAATGGCTAACAACCCAAGAAAGTGAGCTAAAAGAAGGTCGATGGTGTTGCAAGGATGGTTCCTACATCTGGACATTGATTTCTGCTAGAGCCATTTTTAATGAACAAAATCAGTTTGTTGGTGCGATCGCTATGCTAACTGACATCACCGATCGCAAGCAAGCTGAAAAAGAACGTGAAAATCTCTTAGAACGTGAACAAGCAGCACGAACAGAGGCAGAGGCTGCTAACCGCATCAAAGATGAATTTTTAGCAGTACTTTCTCATGAATTGCGATCGCCATTAAATCCGATTTTAGGTTGGGCAAAACTTTTACAAAGCCGTAAATTTGATGAGACAGCCGTCAAAAAAGCCCTAGCAACCAT
>JBBSOP010000628.1:0-2380 GCA_038259655.1 Chroococcales cyanobacterium | reverse complement strand
TGTCCTGTTTTTGAGAGTTGAATTGAAAGCGCAAACGCACCACCAACTACTCTAAAGAAGGAGCAAATGCCCACGGCGCTGCTCCCAGTGAGTCAAGGCACGTAGCAGTCCCATCAAACTTAAGTAAAGTTTGAATGGTAACAATAGTTGTCTTAGTATTTGCAGATGGTGAAAATAATTGTCTTAGATCAATTACAAGGTGAAACAAGAAATTTAAATTAGGTGCTTCATGCCCGTAATGGTGCAGAACGAAGATTACGTGCATCAACCCCTAAACGGTTAATTAACGGTTTTAGCCTTAAGTTTACCTCTTATTTACGAAGTTTCTTTCAAGTTAACCGTAACTTTTCTCACTAAGTTACCAGGGGTTAATCATAATATACAAGTAAGTTAGTTACCAGTCAAGATGTAATAAAGCAGGTTGAGGCGAAAATTACCTACAAAGAACGTAAAATGGCTGTTTCACTCCAAAACAATAGTCATCAAACTTTGACAGAGTGATTTCTCACCTAGTGAGATAACATTGGGAATGTAGTGTTTATCGGTGTGAATGTGAGTGGTGTGAGTATGAGCGTCGTTCCTGAAGACTTTCTGTTAAACTTAGCGCAAGAACGGAGCTTATCTAGTAGTGAGCTAGAGGTAACATTATGCGCGGTTCAAGGCAAATCACCCAATCTGACGGCGAAAGAATTGGGTATTAGCGCCGAAGCTGTACGCAAAAGATTAAGCGAAGTATATAAAAAATTCCAAGTTAGTGGTAATGGCCCCGGAAAACTCACTAAGTTACAGCAAGTTATCGCTAGTGAATATCAAGAAAATATCAAACCCATAGTTCACAAACGCCAAGATTGGGGACAAGCGCCTGAAATGCGCGTTTTCTATGGACGAATTGCCGAACTGTCCCGATTAAAAAAATGGATTGTCCAAGATAGTTACAGACTTGTGGGAATCTTGGGCATGGGGGGAATTGGTAAAACTGCTTTGTCTGTAAAATTGGCAGACGAAGTAACAAAGCATTTTGAGTATTTGATTTGGCGGAGTCTTCGCAATACTCCACCTATTGAAGAATTATTAGCGAACTTCATCCGAGTTGTATCTGATGATCTCGAAAAGGATTTACCAGAAACCTTAGACGATCAAATCACGCTGCTAATTAATTATTTACGAAAGCGTCGGTGTCTTTTAGTACTGGATAATGTAGAAACAATTATGCAAGGTGGCGATGCCTACAGTAAGGACATAGCTCTACGCGCCGGATATTATAAACAAGAATACGAAGGTTACGGTCAACTAATTAGACGCATTGCAGAAGAACCTCATAAAAGTTGCTTGGTGTTAACTTCTAGAGAAAAGCCACAAGAGCTTGCATCATTAGAAGGTGAAACATCACTAATTAGAACACTATCTTTAACTGGTTTAGGAGAAATTGAAGGGCAAGAAATTCTTAAAGATAAAGGACTATTTGGCTCAAAGCAGGATTGGACAAAGCTGATTGAGAATTATTCAGGCAATCCTTTAGCATTAAAGTTGGTTTCTGAGCCAATTCGAGAGCTATTCAGTGGTGATATTGCCGCTTTTCTTGAAGAAGGAGAGATAATTTTTGGTGATACTCAAAATTTATTAGATCAACAATTTGAGCGTTTATCAGCGATAGAACAAGACTTCATGTATTGGTTAGCAATCAAACGTGAGGCAGTTTCGCTAGAAAATTTACTAGATAGTATTGTCAGTCCTTTATCAAAAAGGCAATTATTGGAAGCGCTAGCATCTCTACGGCGACGATTTCTAATTGAGAGAAATACTGCACTCTTTACACTGCAACCCGTGGTAATGGAATATATGACTGAGCGACTGGTTGAGCAGGTGTGTAAAGAAATTGTCAAAGATGAAATCGAACTATTCATGAGTCATGCTTTGATTGAGGCTACGGCAAAAGATTTTATTAAGAATACACAAATCAAGCTTATCCTTAAACCAGTCATTAATAGACTATTAACTATTTTTTTCGTCCCCCAAAACATTGAATATCAGCTAGCTCGAATTTTAGCAAAACTGCAAGAAAAATTTCCACCCGAACCAGGATATGCTGGTGGAAATATTCTCAATATACTTTGTCAGCTACAGGCTAATTTAAGTGTCTATGACTTTTCGCGTCTCAATATTTGGCAAGCAAATTTACAAGACGTAAATTTACATGATGTCAATTTTGCTGATGCTGATTTAACTAAATCAGTTTTTTCTGAAAACTTGATTTATATTTCATCGGTGGCATTTAGTCCGGATGGAAAAATTTTAGCTACAGGTGATGCTGATGGTCAGACTTACCTATGGCAAGTTGAAGATAGAAAACTACTGTTTACTTGTACTGGACATAGTATTT
>JBBSOP010000627.1:0-2406 GCA_038259655.1 Chroococcales cyanobacterium | reverse complement strand
TGGTATCAAAAACCTGCTCTTCGTTATTAGCATCAGGAAACCGCAAGAAATACCACGAAGAATCAATAAAGGTATCCATCGTGTCGGTTTCCCGCTTGGCTGGTGTCCCACAAGTTGGACAAGGTACATTTACCCAGCTTTCCATCTGAGTCAACGGTGAACCGCCGCGTCCAGTAAATTCCACTTTTTCTGGTAACTGCACTGGCAAATCTTGCTCAGGAACAGGCACTATCCCACAACTAGGACAATGAATAACTGGTATAGGTGCGCCCCAATAGCGTTGTCGTGAAATTAACCAATCCCGTAAGCGATATTGTATCCTTTCTTTACCAAAACCTTGTTCTTGAGCATATTTAACGATCGCTTCTTTAGCATCCCCAGAAGCCATGCCAGTAAATGACCCAGAATTAATTAAAATTCCTGGTTCAGTGTATGCCTCGTTATACTTTACTAAGACAAGTTGTGTAACTTCATCTGTATCTGATGTTGGAGTTAAATCAAAACCGACAACATCATCGGGCGTAGCAATCACAAACTCAATCAGCAAATCATAAGTTTGAGCAAACTTAAAGTCCCGGACATCATGGGCAGGTACACCCATCACCGCCCCAGTACCATATTCATATAATACATAATCGGCAATCCAGATCGGCACTTCTTCCCCTGTAAACGGGTTAATTGCCTTACCACCTGTGGGAACGCCCCGCTTGGGTTTATCTTCAGCGGTACGTTCTAATTCACTTTGATGAGAAACTTCTTTAATAAAAATTTCTACTGCTGCTTGTTGTTCTTTAGTGGTGACACGCTTTGTTAAAGGATGTTCTGGTGCTAATACTACATAGCTAACGCCATAAACGGTATCTGGACGGGTGGTATACACACCAATTGTTTCATTCATCCCCACAATGGGAAATTCTAAATACGCCCCTGTGGATTTACCAATCCAATTGGCCTGCATTAATTTGACGCGTTCCGGCCAACCTGTTAATTTATCCAAATCATTGAGCAATTCTTCGGCATAGTCGGTAATCTTCAGAAACCACTGTCGTAATAATTTGCGCTCAACTATTGCCCCACTCCGCCAGGAACGCCCTTCATTATCAACTTGCTCGTTAGCCAATACAGTTTGGTCAATCGGGTCCCAATTTACCACTGCTTCTTTTTGATAAGCTAACCCCGCCTGTAAAAATTGCAAGAAAATCCATTGTGTCCACTTGTAATAATCTGGTGAACAAGTAGCAAGTTCGTTATCCCAGTCGATGGATAAGCCCAGCTGCTGCAACTGCTGCCGCATTTGGGTCATATTTTGCTCAGTCCACTTGGCCGGGGGAACTCCTCGGTCAATGGCAGCATTTTCTGCTGGCAAACCAAAAGCATCCCAACCCATAGGATGCAGTACCCGATACCCTTGCATTCGCTTGAGGCGGGCAATCACATCAGTAATTGTGTAATTACGGACATGACCCATGTGTAGGCTACCAGATGGGTAGGGGAACATGGACAGAGCATAAAATTTTGGCTTATTACTATCTGTAGATGTCTTGTCTAAGCCATGTTCTGCCCATGTCTTTTGCCATTTTTCCTCAATTGCTGCCGGGTTATATCGGGAATCCACCAAAAATTCTCCTACTGGACTTTAAATCTTATCTGCCTACATATTGTAGATGCTAGGCAAGAGAATATAGCGGTTTTATATGGATGAAATAGACCACTCTAGCCCCTAGTAGTTTGTCCCACTAATTTTGAAGGTTAAAATAACGAACCGCATAGACGCGTCAGCGGCTACTCTTACGAGAACGCCAAGGGCGAACCCGCAGGGTAGGACGCAAAGTACACAAAGGGAGAAAAATTAAGCATGAGTTCACCAATCAAATTTAATTCAATGAAATACTAGTTCCTAGTCCTTAATCCCTTTGCTTCATTAAGAGGATGTCTAAATCAAAAATAAGATTATCTCAACAAGTGCGGGTTTTTGTGTACGGCACGCTCAAACCGGGTGAAACTAATTATCAAAAATACTGTGCTGGCAAGGTGTTACATACTCAAAGAGCAGTTGCCAAAGGTCAGCTATTTACTTTGCCGTTTGGCTATCCAGCAATAACGCCTGGAGAACATTTTGTCCACGGTTATTTACTTTCGTTTAATAATTTAAATATTTTAGATGCCTTAGACGAACTAGAAGATTACCAGCCCACTAGGCAAATGTCGGCAAACCTCTATAATCGCCAAGAAGTTGAGATCTGCGATCGCCAATTTTCACCTCTCGGTCAAGCTTGGGTATACTTGATGACTATAGAGCGAGTTGAAAAATTAAAAGGCATCCCCCAACCTAATGGCTGGTGGAGTGGTTGTGGTTTAATCGCCGAGCAAAGTTACGAATTGTGAATTAACGATCACTTGGCGATT
>JBBSOP010000626.1:0-2409 GCA_038259655.1 Chroococcales cyanobacterium | reverse complement strand
GGAGCAGGGAGCAGGGAGCAGGGAGCAGGGAGCAGGGAGCAGGGAGCAGGGAGCAGGGAGAAAAGAAAAGATCGTCAAGCAGAGTGAATAATGAGTACCAAGTGGTTTTAAACTCCCCCTTGCACCCTGCACCCCGCCCCAATTCCTCTTAATTGCCCAATGCCCAAATAATAAATTAGGGCATACAAATAAATGTACGCCCTAGAAAAGAATTTAAGTAGGAAACTTATTCAGTGTCAGCTGCTGCTGCTCCTTCATCTTCCTCACTCTTCGGTGGTCTTTGTTGGAACCTTCTTTGCATTCTTCCTGTCGTAGTTCGTTTACGAAACTTTCTGGCGTATGCCTGGTTCCGTAGCGCCTTTTCTTTTTTCGGGTTACGGCGCTTAGCCATGTTCACCTCATTAATAAACAACAAAAAAGTGACAACTAGGCATCACGTAGGCAATATCAGCTACTGATGTTATTGATATAGTTTTAGCCTAGTTTAACAATCTATATATTTGAACAGTATACTAGTCTAACTTATTTAGCTTATTTATGTCAATAGTAATTCAAAACTATTTTTTTAAAAATAAAGTATTTATTGATATATTATACAAAAATCGTTAGAATAAAATCCCAAATCATCAGCATGTTTGTATAATACAAATCTCAATTATTTAGTAGTTGAGCAAATGCAAATGGTAGGGAATTTAGATAATACAATACAGACATTTGAAGATTGAACATTCTTGCTTTTTTTGCGGCAGCTGTCCAATCCACACGTAGCTTATGGCGCGTTGGACAAACGGTACTGGGTATTATCTTCCGTCATCCCATTACTGGCACTAGTATTATCCCCATATTACCTGATGGTCGAATTGTACTCATCAGGCGGCGTGATGATGGCTGTTGGGCATTACCGGGAGGAATGGTGGACTGGGGAGAGGATATTCCTAACACAGTTCGCCGAGAATTGATGGAGGAAACCGGACTGGAGTTAGTAGAAATTAAACGTTTGGTTGGAGTTTACTCTGCACCAGACCGTGATCCGAGAATCCATTCGATTTGTGTTGCAGTAGAAGCGCAAGTTCAGGGGATAATGGCAGTTCAGGACACTTTAGAAGTTATGGAAATTCAGGCTTTTTTTGCTAATTCTCTACCTCCAGGACAAATGTCCCATGACCACTCCCGACAACTACGAGACTATTTAAATGGTTTGACAACACTAGCCTAAAATATTTTGTCACTTGTCACTTGTCATTTGTCATTTGTTCAGTTATTTATAACCAATGACGATTAATAATTGACTAATTCTCTAAAAGTTAACTGCTAAATACTAAGATGCATACGCTATTTCGTAACTCCCGGAGAAAAATTTCTCAAGGGCTATTATTCTGGCGTGAAGCTGGCAAAGGGATTCCTGTAATCTTTTTACACGGTGCTTGGAAAGATAGTAGTCAGTGGTTATCAGTGATGGAAACACTATCTCAGAATTTCCATTGCTTTGCACCAGATTTATTAGGGTTTGGGGAATCAGAAAATCCCAATATTCATTACTCGATTGATTTGCAGGTCGAATGCATAGCTGAGTTACTACAAGCTTTAAAACTGGAAAAAGTGTATTTAGTAGGACATTCTATTGGAGCTTGGATTGCAGCTAGTTATGCCTTAAAGTATGCAGATCAAGTTTATGGTCTAGTACTGTTAGCGCCAGAGGGGGTAGAGATAGAACGGCAAGAAAATAGTTGGCAAAAAATGCAAAAGTTGATGAAATATCCACCGTTAGCATTAAAATTGTTGCGACTGCTTCGTCCTTTGGCTAAACGTCTGGCTTGGTACGAAAAATTTGAACAAGATTTGCAGTTGCGTCATCTACTTCTACGATATCCTACAGCCTGTAAGCTACTATTTCAAAGGCAGCACCAAGAAATTAAGATTGAATTATTACAGGATAGATTGCATTTAATAGAAGTTCCGGCTTTGATTTTACAAGGCGGTCAAGAGACATCAGATATATTAGCTAAAAGTCAAATTTACGCTCAATTTATTCCTCAAGCTGAGTTTAAAATGATTGCTCACGCTGGAGATAATTTACCAGAATCTTATGCTGGGTTTGTGGCTGGAGATATTCAGGATTTTATTAAGGATAATTGGTAATTGGTATGCAAAAAAGTGGCGCTGCGCGATCGCCTGATTTATCCTTAAAGCAATACTAGATGCAATCGTTATCACCCGCCTTATATGCCGCCACTGATTCTGAGTACAAATTCAGTGGGGTCAAGCTGGCACATCTCGTATCCCTATCCACCCTGTTACGCTTTGGCGCTTCTTGGTGTAAGTTTTGGTATTGGTTCTTTCTCGGTTCCCAATCGTTACAAGTGGTTTGCGAATGATTGCCTCTTCTAAAGAAGCAGGATTATCCCAAGT
>JBBSOP010000625.1:0-2463 GCA_038259655.1 Chroococcales cyanobacterium | reverse complement strand
CGCTATTTACAATCTTGTATGTGTCAGAAAATCAGTTATGTTCATTGGTTTGAGGAGATGATGTCATGTTGACTATTTTAGGCTTAAGAGAGTTAGTGTAACTGGATATGTAAAGTTTTGTATCAGGATTCAACATTTCTGGATTTATGGCTAATATCCTCAAAGATGTGGTGCATCAATAATATCCATACTTAAATAAATTCTAGAAATTATCTGGAACCTTTGTGTATGGTTTACGACTTTGAATATATAAGGCAAAACCTACAACAAACTTCTAGATTATGAAACTAATAGTCAAGTCTTTCCTGACAATTTCTGCATTGTCTTCTTTTGTGTTTGCTCCTTTTATTCTTAGTGCGGGACAAGCTGCTGCTGAAACACAAAAAGGTACTGATGCTAGTTATATTGGTGCTGGTGTAGCAGCTGGTGTTACCAATGGTGGAGCCAATAACGATGCTGCTAACTTTGGGGGAAATCTCACAGGGCGCGTCAAATTAGGAAACACACCATTTTCAGCACGCGGTAACGTGCTTTGGAATGATAATACAAGTGTAATCATCCCAGAAGTTTCCTTAGACGTACCTATTGCTAATCGCACTAATGCTTTTATCACTGGTGGTTATTCTTTCCTAAATAAAGATAATTCACCAAGCCCAATTGGTAACAAAGATGCTGTAGTGGTTGGTGCTGGTGTGGAATCGGAAGTTGCTAACAACTTTCTTGTTTACACTAATGCCAAACTAGGAATTAGTGCTTACGAAAATAGCCCCGCTTCTGCTGTCAGCATTAATGGTGGTATCGGCTATCGCTTCAGATAGATTGCTCAGTCCTCAGTCGCTTTATACTTGTTATTAAGCACTCATAACTACCAAAAGCTGGTTTTGTTAAGTGTTACATCACGGACAAAGCCGGCTTTTGTCGTGTTAAAATTAAATTATTCCTCACCTTCCCGACCGGATTACCGGGAATAACACAGCCGAAAACGTGCCTCGGCGTTTACCGATGCCTTATTGAGAATACTATATAACTCTAATGGTTAAATCTGCTCCTTCCCCAATCGTCAGCCGCAAGCCTTCTAAAGTAGAAGGTATTAAGGAAAAAAGTAACTTTTTACGTGAACCTGTCGCAACACAGATTCTTGAGGATACTACTCACTTTAATGAAGATGCGATACAACTTCTCAAGTTTCATGGTTCCTACCAGCAGGATAACCGTGACAATCGCGTGAAGGGGCAGGAAAAAGATTATCAATTCATGCTGCGGACAAAAAACCCGGCAGGGTTCGTACCACCGCAGTTGTACTTAGCTTTAGACAAGCTTGCCGATGAATACGGCAACCACACATTACGAGTAACCACCCGTCAGGGTTTTCAGCTGCATGGGATTTTAAAGAAAAATCTCAAATCAGCAATTGCTAGCATTATTAACAATTTAGGCTCTACTTTGGGTGCTTGCGGCGACTTGAACCGCAACGTCATGGCTCCACCAGCCCCCTTTAAAAATCGCCTAGAGTATCAGTATGCTTGGGAATATGCCCAAAATATTGCTGATTTGTTATCACCGCAAACAGGGGCTTATTACGAAATTTGGCTGGATGGCGAAAAGGCAATTAGCGCCCAAGAAAGTCCAGAAGTTAAAGCAGCGAGACAGCGTAATGGTACTGGCACAATTATTCATGACAGCGAGGAGCCGATTTACGGCACTTACTACATGCCCCGCAAGTTTAAAGTTTGCGTGACTGTACCAGGGGATAATTCGGTTGATTTGTATTCCCAAGATTTAACTTTGGTAGTAATTACCAACCAGCAAGGAGAACTTGAAGGATTTAATGTTTTTGCAGGTGGCGGCTTAGGTAGAACACACAATAAAGAAGAAACCTTTGCTCGATTAGCAGATGAGATTTGCTATGTGGCTAAAGATGATGTCTACGATTTAGTCAAAGCAATTGTTGCTACTCAAAGAGATTATGGCGATCGCAGCGATCGTCGTCACGCTCGATTAAAATATTTAATCAACGATTGGGGTGTAGATAAGTTCCGCGCCCAGGTTGAGGAATATTTCGGCAAATCAGTTGCACCCTTTAAGCCACTTCCAGAATTTAAATATCAAGACTTCCTTGGTTGGCAAGAACAAGGCGATGGCAAGCTATTCTTGGGTATTTCAGTTAATAATGGTCGAGTTAAGGATGAAGGCTCGTTTCAACTGAAAACCGCCCTACGGGAAATTGTCGAGCAATTTAACTTAGCCATCCGGTTAACACCCCACCACAACGTCATTTTTTACGACATTGCACCAGATCAAAAACAAGCTATCCAAGAAATTCTCAACCGCTGCGGCATTGTTTCTGATCCTAGTCAAATAGAGCCTTTAGTTAGATATGCGATGGCTTGCCCTGCTTTGCCTACCTGCGGTTTAGCAATCACCGAATCAGAAAGGGCAATACCAGGGATTTTAGAGCAAATT
>JBBSOP010000624.1:0-2483 GCA_038259655.1 Chroococcales cyanobacterium | reverse complement strand
GGGTATGCACTATTTAGTTAGTGTCAAGGTTGAGGGTTCACAAACCGGAGCGATTACAGTACGTGCTTTGTTGCCAACAGATCAAAATTGGAATGACGAAGATATTACATTGGCATTGCCGACTGAGGATATTCACTGGTTTGATGTTCAATCTGGACATACTCTTGTCAGGAGGTAAATTTTAGGTAAAAAACAGGCGTAGGTTGATTTCACGTTATAAATGTAACCATAGAGGGTAGTTTGGCAAGACTAATTAAACTATACAAGAATAAATTTCACCCTTTGACTAACCCAGTGGTGTAATTGCAAAAGCCGATTAATTAAGTCAACCTGTTTATAGATATTGTTAACGGTTCCTGGTATCTACCGTTTAATGGTTGAAGGCAAATTTTATTCAATTAGGGAGTTAAGTCTGTCAGAGATTAAGATAATTACACTAATATCTGCGAAGATAAAATTATTAAACTTTTACGAACAGCATTACTTGTTTATTTAGGTACTCCTATGAAAAAATTGATTAAAGGTTTGCGCGAATTCAAAAGTAGTTACTTTCCCGCCAATGAAGAACTGTTTGAACAACTTTCTCATGGTCAAAAGCCTAGAGTATTATTTATTACTTGTTCAGATTCGCGTATCGATCCAAACCTAATTACCCAAGCTGGATTAGGTGAATTATTTGTTATCCGCAATGCAGGTAACATTATTCCCCCCTTTGGTGCAACTAATGGTGGTGAAGGGGCAACAATTGAATATGCTGTTCAAGCATTAAATATTCAACAAATTATTGTCTGTGGCCACTCCCATTGTGGTGCGATGAAAGGGCTGATGAAGTTGGACAGTTTGCGGTCAGAAATGCCCCTTGTACATGACTGGCTCAAGTATGCAGAGGCAACCCGACGATTGGTGAAAGATAATTATAGCAACTACGAAGGGGAAGAACTCTTAGAAATAATTATTGCTGAGAATGTACTCACCCAAATCGAAAACCTACGGACTTATCCGGTAATTCACTCTAAGCTTCACCAAAAACAACTCAGCATTTATGCTTGGATTTATCAAATCGAGACTGGTGAAGTTTTGGCATACGATCCACAAAAGCACGCTTATGTCTTGCTCCAAAATCAGCTTCTCACATCAGAAATAGATGAAACATTGGTTAACCCACCTTTAACTAACACTCAACAAGAGATGTTTGAATCGTCTCCCGAACTTCTGATTTCACCACATACAGGGTTTCCCATGACAGTGCTGTCTCCACAGCAAATGGAGCGAATTTATCGAGGCTCGAAAACAAACTAAAAGAGTTTTATCAAGCTTGGCATAGTAATTATTTACCCTAATTACTGGGGGCAAGAATCCCCCCGTAATCAGAGTTTGAGATGCCTTTTTAAAGTTCTTGACGTGTTGGACGGATGATGATTTCATTTACATCAACATCACTAGGCTGCTCAATAGCATAGACGATCGCGCGGGCAATAGCGTCTGCATCAATGGCGATCGCATAAACTTCGTTCATGGCCGCTGCTGTATCTTCATCGCTAATCGTGGTAGTCAACTCAGTGGCAACGGCTCCTGGTGAGATATTAGTTGAACGAATTTCGCCGTTTGACTCTAACCGCAGACCTTCAGAGATCGCTCGCACTGCGTATTTAGTAGCACAGTAGACCGCTGACCCCGCAAACACCTTATGTCCAGCCACTGATGATAGGTTAATGACATGACCAGAGTTTTGCTGACGCATAATCGGCAACACGGCAGCAATTCCATAGAGAACGCCCTTGATGTTGACATCAATCATCTGATCCCACTCTTCCACCTTTACTTGGTCGAGGGGAGAAAGCGGCATCAACCCAGCATTATTAATCAGCACGTCGATACGGCCATAAGTACTCAAAGTCTCCTTTGCCAGAGTTTCCACCTGTGCGCGATCTACCACATCCGTCACTCGGTAGGTTGCAGTTCCTCCTGATTTAGCGATCGCTGCAACCAGTTCTTTGAGCCGATCTTCGCGGCGGGCAGCCAGCATCAGCTTGGCTCCATTAGCGGCAAGTCGCTTCGCGGTAGCCTCACCTAAACCACTACTGGCTCCAGTGATGATTACCACTTTGTTTTGAATCTCAGACATATTGATTAATGTGGGTTATTGAATGTGGTTATGAAACATTAAACAGTAAGGAAGGAGGAAGAAGGAAGGAAGACGAAAGATTTTTCTTTTGGCGACCAGTACGGAGCAACGGTTTTGCTAGGCGGCTGTTCTGGCTGTCACATGTCTTTTCTTGATTTGGATGAATGTAGGACTTACGCAAGAACTCTCTGAAACCCTCTTAACTTCTCTGCGAGACGCTGCGCGAACGTGTCCTTTGTGTCCTTTGTGGTAGCCTACGGCAAGCCCTTCGGTCTACGTTTTTCCATAATTTTGCGTAGTAAGTCCTGGAATGGTTGATTGATGTAGCAGCACAACAAGTAAATCTTGTGAATTGAAT
>JBBSOP010000623.1:0-2498 GCA_038259655.1 Chroococcales cyanobacterium | reverse complement strand
TTTGCTTCTTTAGATATTGGTGATGTGGGAGGAACTAAAACGGCAGGTGTCACCGCTGGTATTAGTCAGGCTTTAGTATCTACCGCATCAGGATTAGTAGTTGCTATTTTTACACTTTTATTTGCTAATACCTTCCGTGGACTCTACCAACGTCAGATTGCCTGGATTCAAGAGTATGGTGGACAGTTAGAATTACTCTACCGTCGTCGTTATGAAAGAGGAGATAAATTTTATGCGCCTACCAGATGAACCAGATATCCCAGCCCAAATCAATATTGTGCCGATGATTGATGTGATATTTGCGATTTTGACATTTTTTATCATGTCAACTCTGTTTTTAACTCGCTCGGAAGGTTTACCAGTCAATTTACCTAAAGCAGCGATGGCACAACAGCAAGCATCATCTGCACCAATTACCGTTACTTTAGACCAAACTGGCACACTCAGCCTTAATCGTAAGCAAATTTCTCTGGATGATTTAGCCCAAGAAGTACGTGTATTAATTAATTCTAATTCTGAAGGTTTGGTAATTATTAATGCTGATGAGCGAGTTAAGCACGGTCAGGTAGTAGCAGTTATGGATCGTTTACGTCGAGTCCAGGGAGCTAAGTTAGCGATCGCTACCCAAAAACCCTAATAATTGATTTAGCTAATATTGAAGTAGCGATCGCTTTATCAGGTTCATCAATGAAATACCTTGATAGTAAAGTGACACTAGTCACAGGTGCGACAAGAGGCATTGGCAAGGGAATTGCTATTGGTCTCGGTGAAGCAGGTGCAACTGTGTACATTACAGGGCGAAGGTTAGACAATACCTCTGATACCAATCATGATGTTTCTGGCAGTCTGAGAGAAACTCAATCAGCAATAGAAGAAGTCAGTGGTGTATGCATTCCCGTCCAAGTAGACCACAGTGATGACGAGCAGGTGCGTTTGCTTTTTGAGCGTATCCAAGATGAGCAAAAGGGAAAACTCGATTTACTAGTCAATAATGCTTACTCAGGAGTCCAGGCCTTAACAGATGCTCAAGGTCAGCCTTTCTGGGATTGTGAACCTAGTCTTTGGGATGCTTGTAATAATGTTGGTCTGCGTAGCCACTATATTGCGAGTGTTTTTGCTGCTCGAATTATGAGTCAGCATCAACAAGGACTAATTTGTACTATTTCTTCCTGGGGCAGTATGTCCTATATCTTCGGTGCAGCTTATGGTACTGGTAAAGCAGCGTGCGATCGATTAGCGGCTGATATGGCTGTTGATCTCAAGCCCCATAATATTGCTTCTGTCTCAATTTGGCCAGGCATTGTTGGTACTGAGCATATTTCTCACTTCGCAGATGAAATGGCTCAAAAGAAAACTACTGACCAGAAAAACTCATTGCTTAGTCAGCGATACAACTGGGAAACTCCCTTGCTCACAGGACGGGTGATTGCTAAGTTAGCTTCAGATGCAAATGTGATCCATCGGACTGGACGCGTACAAATTGTGGCGGAACTAGCTCAGCAATATGGACTTGTAGATCAAGATGGAAATCTTCCTGCGTCCCTACGCTCTCTGCGTTTTCTATTACCAGCGGCTTTGCCTGAACTGAGAAAATATCCTTGGCTTATTCCAGATATTAAAGTACCGTGGTCACTGCTAGTGATAAAAGCACTTAGCTCACCTAAAATTTGAAAATGCACCGTCACAAGAGGCAGGGGAGCAGGGAGCAGGGAGCAGGGGGAAAGACTCAGACAAGGAAAATAAAAATTGCCTTATTTCCTTCTACCCCGAAACCATTGGGTCAGAAACCCCGTCCCTTTAGAACGATTGTGTTGGACGGGGTAACAGTCCCTTTCCAACACCTGTCCTGTTCTCTTTTAACTATTTCTTTGATGCAAGAAACTGTGACACATCTGCATGAGCTAACACAACATCAGGTTCACGTTGCAACGCTGCGTAGTATTTTCTGGCAAATGTATTACCTACCTCAGATGGTGAGATTAACATTCGGGCGTTGGAAATCAAGCTTTGGACATTTTCCAGCGATACTGGCTCATCTGCTACAAGGGTTTCATCAATTTGCACAACTAATTCAGAAATGCTATGTAGCCAAGCAAATTGTTCATGACTGATCACAAGTTGTAGGAGTTCTCTATTTGATACTCTTCCACTGACTTGTTCGTAGGCGATGCGCTCTGTCTCAATCAACGCTTTGTGAAGATGTAGTAATTTGTTTCGTAAATCACGTAGATGTTGATGTTGGTGTATTCTTTGTTGGAGTATGTTAGAAGCCAATTGAACTGATCCTCCCGTGGCAATAGCTTTAATAGCTTGAATAAGTTCTGCTTTAATATTCCTTGCAAATAGACAGTAGCAAACAACTGAAATATATAGCGCTTATCGTTTTCTTGAGGTACATCTCGTTGAGTTCAGGGGCTAGAGGCTAGGATATACCTTATGTAATCGGGAACTGCTATATCTGAGATTATCCATAAAAGTTAGACGTTAATAACCTAAAG
>JBBSOP010000622.1:0-2519 GCA_038259655.1 Chroococcales cyanobacterium | reverse complement strand
GCGTTCGCTAATATCTTCGACAATGCCCACTGCATACTTTGGTTGTCCATAATCATCCCAAACTGCTGATGAAGTCAGATTTACCCAAATAATTGCACCATCTTTGCGGATGTAGCGTTTTTCTAAGGAATAACCATCAATGGCATTTTCTATGGCTAGAGCAGCCCGATAAGCTACGTCCTTCGCTAAAGTCAGGTCACATTGTTGGTAGCGACGATTTGATTCTGCACTCATAAAGCTAATGCTGCCAAGTATTCGCTGATGTGCTACCAACGGCACAACCATAATAGACTGACATCCCATCTGCCGCACAGCTTGCAAATGTTCATCGTTCTGAGTTGCTGCAATCAAAAAAGAGTCAGTGATCTCGGAAATTAATTCTGCCTGTCCAGTTTGTAATACTCTAGCGACGGGATTGGCATTTTTGGTAACTGATGCATACTGCTGAATTTGATGCGCCCATTCTGCTTTGGAAGAATCTGCATGAGCGATCGGTAGGCGGCGAATTGAACCATTTTCATTTAAAATTTCTACTAAACACCAGTCAGCCAACTGGGGTACTGAAATTTTAGCTATTTGTTCTAAAGTTTCTTCATAATCTAGAGAGGTCACAAGTATACTACTAGTCTGGGCAATATAGCGAAGTGCATCTTCTGCCTGCTTGCGCTCTGTAATATCAAGCACAAAGAATGCTCCTCGATCTACAGCACCCTGAAAGCAACTGCCACCTATTAAAATTGGGGTACGTGAGCCGTCTTTACAGATATATTCCTTCTCATAAGGAGTACACAAGGAATTATTTTCCAATTGAGTCAGTGCTTGCTCATCAAGTTGCAGGTACTTTTTAGGAGTCAGTTCTTGCCAATTTAGTTTTGCAGTAGCTAATTCTTCACGGGTGTAGCCTATCATCTTGAGCAAAGCATCGTTAGCATCAGTAATTTTGCCATCTTTCTGCCAAAAGCCAATACCAATCATGTTGGAATCAACTACACTGCGAAATTTGGCTTCGCTTTCTCGTAATGCTTGCTCAGTTTGCTTAACCTGAGTGATATCAATTCCAGTAACACCAACTCCTAGCAATTGCCCATCTGGTAAACACACTGGATAATAACTGACAAGACTGTGACGATACACCCCAGGCGGATAAGTTTCACCGCTAACTTCTTGGTTTAGTAATGGCTCCTTTGTCTGCATTACCTGATGTAAGATTGGCTCAAGTTGAGGAGCCCATTTTGGCAATACTTGCTGTAGGGTACGACCAATATGTTGATGTTGCGGAATACCGTTGATAGAGGCCAACGCTTCATTAACATATACATAGCAAAGTTCAGTATTGAAAAAAGCCAGTGCAACTGGAGAACTCATCAACCAAGCATTAAGCAATGCTAAAGATTCGTCTTTTTGTTGAATAGCTTGCTGAAGTTCTCGATGTAATCGAATGTTTTCTAATTCCGCCTGTTTACGTTCAGTAATATTTAAAGCTACACAAGTAATACCTAAAACACTATTTTCGCCAATTTTTAACGGTTCAACAAGCAAATCATAGTAACGGACTTCTCCACGGATTGTTAGACAAACCTCTTCACGGGCAGAAATTCCGCTTTCTATAACTCCTCGCTTAATAGCAGTTAATTGCTCTGCTGCGGATGCTGGAAATAATTGATAATCAGATTTACCTAACATTTCCTCAGCAGTTTCTAAACTTTGAGGATTATGAATCCACTGGTAGCGCAAATTTTGATCTTGTTGAAAAACGACAACATCGGAACTGCTTAAGGCAACTCGAAATTTCTCCTCACTCGCTTTCAGTTTATGTAAATTGATCTCAGCCCGGCGTTTGGTAGTCTTTAATGCCTCACACAAAAGGCTGAAAAGTAATCCCTGCCCGGCAAACAACGCCATTCGCACAAAATCAGATGGAGCAAACTTGAAACTATACTCTGGCGGCAGAAAAAAGTAACTGCTCAATAGAGTTGACAAAAATGTTGCTAATAGCCCTGATTTCCAACCACCATGCCAAGCACTCACCATTACGGCGCTAAAAAACAACAAAAAAGGGGTTCTGCTCATGCCTAACCAAGGGTCTAGCACCAGCATTAGCACTAAGGTAAGTGCAACAATTAATACAACAATTCCATAGTTCCGTAACTGAGAACGATTTATATAGGGCATGAATGTTTGAGAAAACAACCAAATAATTGTTGCAAAGGCTGTATATACCCTAAGCTAGTTTGTAAGTTTTAGGAACTTATCTCCAGATAGATCCTCTAAATATTGATGATTTTGAAACAACACTTTTTCTGAATTTTAAGCTTATGGAAAGCTAACATAATACGTAATAGCCTATCATCAACTTATTTAAATTGCTTGGTACAAAAACGATAGGAAGTATTTCAAAAGTGTTGAATGTTAAGAAAAATCCGATAAAAATAGCCCAAAATATGTTAAATTTTGGGCGGAAGATTAAAGTATATCTATTTGATAGTGATTATAAATTCATTTCCCAAGATTGTCAAAGG
>JBBSOP010000621.1:0-2530 GCA_038259655.1 Chroococcales cyanobacterium | reverse complement strand
TTGAGTCTGGGCAAAAAGGAGCTTATGCTGCGGCTGATGTTACTTTGAGTACAGGTACTTGGAATTTGAATGATGCTTTAATTGGTAACTTATCAAGCGATGTTAAAAACGGGTCACAATCTGTCCGTGTCCGCAACAACGGCAAAGTGACAATGAAATTTGATCGGACTACAGGAGCTGGTAATGTTACTATCAAACACGCTAAATATGGAAATGATGCTAGTACGACTTGGGGATTATGGTGTTCGAGTAATAGCGGGACTTCATGGACAGTTGTAGGTTCAATTATTACTACAAGCTCAAAATCACTACAAACCGCAACTTTTACTCCTAATATTTCTGGCATAGTTCGCTGCGAAATCCGCAAAACTGATGGAACTTCCAATAGAACCAATATTGATGATTTTGTAATTACTGATTATGGTTCTACCAGTTCTCCTTCTCTACCTGCTGGTTCTGTGCCATTCTTTGATAATATCAACAATCCTGTCTCTGGACTAGCATACGGTAGCCCAGCTGATGTTACTCCCCCCATGCCAACTTTAAATAATTTTGACAGGGCGGTAACTGATCTCTGCGGTCAACCTGGTACTGTTGTTAGTCCGTCTAACTTCCAGGCGATGATGAATAATAATTCTACTGTTTTGGCAAATATCAAGCAATATGTGGGAGGATATCTAATTCCGGGGCGCACTTCTAATGCAGACTTCTTAGTTGACTTAACTAACGTCTGGTTTAACGTTGATGGTTTTGACCATGTTTTCTGCGGAGAACCAGTCGCCGGAGGTTCGATAGGTGGATTACATTTTATTGCTCGCTATTTAGAACTTCAAGAAAAGGGTTTAGCTGGACGACTAAATAACAATACATCTATGGAGGAAGTAGTTCCCAACACTATTTACACTATGGGTGTGGTGATGAAAGTAGGTAATAGCACTTCTCAGTCTTCTATCAAAGGTTATGCATATACTCTGAATGCTGAAGAAATTCTCTCCCTTGCAGCTTTAGCTTACAAGAATAATCCTAATACTAGTTCCACTAACACTGTTTGTCATTGGAGTGTAACTGATGAGGGTAGAACTTTTAAAGCAGTGTTTGTCAGGAGAAGTGGCGGTATCCGCACTTTTTACCCTGATGCTACTCCTGGTAGTAATCCCAACTGTGTGCAGTAATTGGAGCAATTGCTAAACAAATGTAGGGTGCGTCGGATTGACACACTCTACAAAATCAATGCGACTTTTATGGCTGAACTAATTTTTAGTTAAAAGCATCTTTGATGTTATCAACAGCCTTTTGAACAGCATTTTTTGTATTGTCTACTGCTTCTTGAGTTCGAGCTGCATCTTCTTCTGCTCTTTTACCAATTCGAGCCGCATCTCTGTTGGCTTTGCGCTCTACAAAGCTACCATCATCTGCTGCTCGATCAACTTTGTTGGCATTTTTGTTTGCAGTTTGCTCAACTTTATCTGCGGCATCTCGGATAAAATTCTTGGTTTGTCTAGCATCTTCACCAGCTTTGTTTTGAACTTTATCACCCATGTCTGCGGATGCAATTAAGTTGACAGCAGGGCTAGCCATTGCTGCGGTATTCGAGAAAAATGCACCTTGCCAAACAAAAGCGATCGCTGATACACAAAATACAGTTGTAGCTATCCAACGTCCTACAGTCGAAAGTGGTTTCGTAAAATAATTCAGTTTCATAGGATACAAACTTTTGAGATTTAGCATCCTATTTTTACTTCATTTTAATCGTTGGCCAAATCGTTCTCTAGGCAGAGGTTATATTGTTATAAATTGCTAGAAGAATTAACTCTTTCGTTCAATAGTTAAATGAATGAACATGTGTATGGGATAGGGTGCATTGTTACAAAGGTGTAATAAATTACATAGTTTACGGGTATTATTACAACTATTGCAGATTCCACCAAGCAAATTGAGAGCGTTGATATAGAATACTAAGTAAAAGTTGCGATCGCCTGATTCAAGAAGTTAGATTTCTCTCAATGCGAGGATCAGGGATAAGCCACATAATGGCGACCAGAATATATAAGCCGCAGGCTAACCACGAATTTACAAATGAGAGTAGAATTGCCACAGCATAGAATACTGGCGATATTTTGCCTTTAAAATCTCGACCAATGGCAGTTGCCAAAATAGAATCTTTGCCGTGATGATCAATCAAAGTACGGGTCAATATTAAGTAAGCGATCGCAGCAAACAGCAGGACAATACCATAAAGGGCAACTGGTATGCTACTAAAGTTATTTTCACCCATCCAGCCAGTGACGAAGGGGATGAGCGACAACCAAAACAGTAGATGCAGATTAGCCCAAAGGATACGACCATTAACGTGTCGAACTGCCTGTAACAGGTGATGGTGATTGCTCCAGTAGATGCCGAGAAAAATAAAACTCAGTACATAGCTCAGAAATACTGGAATTATTGGACGCAGCGCTGCTAAATTAGCTTCATGTGGTACTTTCATTTCTAGCACCATGATGGTGATAATGATAGCAATCACGCCATCACT
>JBBSOP010000620.1:0-2571 GCA_038259655.1 Chroococcales cyanobacterium | reverse complement strand
CTATTTTACCATCTATAATCTGCACATCTACGGTTGCATAATCATCATTGGTGGCAATCAAAACGTTTTGGATAGTGAAATTCACAATATTTAACCTTGATTAAGTTATTGAACACTTAGTAGCAATTCAAGTTACAAATAAAAAATGATTTTGGACGTTGTAATTTATGAATCTGCCTTTTCGGACATTGGGAGTTGCACCAAATGCGTGGACTGTGAATCAGGCGATCGCAGATATCACTCGTCCTCAAAAGACCCCACAATCGGCTATTTTATCAACAGAAACCAAAACCCTGCGCCTAGATTTGGCAAAAGCTGCCATTCTCGTCATTGATATGCAAAACGACTTTTGTCACCCCGATGGCTGGTTGGCGCATATCGGCGTAGATGTAACACCAGCCCGTCAGCCGATTGAACCTTTAAACAACTTACTGCCAGAATTGCGTGAGGCTGGCGTGGCAGTTATTTGGGTAAATTGGGGCAATCGTCCCGACTTATTAAATATTAGTGCTGCTTCTCGTCACGTTTATAACCCTACAGGCGAAGGCATTGGATTAGGCGATCCATTACCCAGCAATGGTGCTAGAGTACTGATGGCAGGTAGTTGGGCAGCAGCAGTGATAGACGAACTAGAACAGCTACCAGAAGATATTCGTGTGGATAAATACCGCATGAGTGGTTTTTGGGATACGCCTCTAGATAGTATCCTGCGGAACTTGGGAAGAACGACACTATTTTTTGCTGGTGTCAATGCCGATCAATGTGTAATGACTACCCTATGTGATGCACATTTTTTAGGATATGACTGCATTTTAGTTCAAGACTGTAGTGCCACAACATCTCCCGATTATTGTTGGTTGGCAACGTTGTACAACATTAAACAATGTTTTGGTTTTGTCACTGATTCCCAAGCGATTTTAACAACGCTGAATAATCCTGAATCCACAGGAGGAGATCAATAAATGCACGCTACTCGTTGTGTAATTCCTGTTATCAAATCTCCCAAAGATTATCAAGTATATCGCATTAGTCCTAACGACTCTAATCGACTAGCAATTATTTTTGATACAGCAAACGCTAATACTTCTTTAACTTGTTGTATAGAAATTTTTGATGTTGGTGGACAAACACCACCAAATCGTCATCAATGGGCAGTAGAGATGTTTTTTGTTCTCAAGGGGGAAGGGGAAGCAATTTGTGACGGTAAGAATGTCCGCATCCAAACAGGAGATAGTTTATTAGTACCACCGACAGGCACGCATTTAATTAAAAATATAGGTGCTAATCGCTTATATACATTAACTGTGATGGTTCCTAATGAAGATTTTTCGGAATTAATTCGCAGTGGGATTCCTGTAGAGTTAGATGCAGAAGATATGGCAGTTTTGGGAAGATTAGATGCCTTAATGCCTTGTTAAAAATATGTGATTGTAGTGAGGACTTTAGTCCTTTTTAAATTTACTAGACAAAGCGATCGCCTGGCAAAGAATAAGAAAGAGATTAGCGATCGCCTACAATCACATCTATACTTATAAGTCCTGCTCATTGCCTGTTTCTGTAACTTTACAACCGCTGAAGTAAATTCAAACCGTGGGTATCAGTACCACAGGTATTGAAAAGATCATATTCCCCAGCCAGCTTTTGTACCTGTTGTGATTCCAAGGCTGTTGGTCTCCAGGGATTAGGATTATTATAAGCGTAGAAAGTTTCAACGCCATCAATTCCCTTTTCAGCGGCGGCTGAAATTAACTCGAAATGCGATCGCTTGTAACGAGCTGGATGAGCTAAGACTGCTAATCCCCCAGCATCATGAATGGCAGCAATTACATTACTTGCTTGATATGCATGACCTGTAGTAGCCTTTTTTTGTAAATAAGGTTTGATGCTAGCGTGTTCTGGCTCAAAAGCGTAAGCCAAAATATGAACTTCATTATCCAAAAGGTTGGCATTAATTTCTGTCCCACTCCATAGATGGGGAGTGTTAGCACCGGGATTATTCCACTTCCAGTCTTCTAAGTAAATTCGTGCTGCTTTATATCCATCAATACAGTGATGATCGGTAATAGCCAATCCTTGTAAACCGATTGCGATCGCTTGTTCCATCAATGCAATTGGTTGTAATCTACCATCTGAATGGACAGTGTGCATGTGAAAGTTAAATGTCTTGGGACAACTTTGAGCATCAATTTTTTGAAATACTTGCCTTAGTAGTTCAGTAGAAGTAGATATTCGAGCAAAATTTACAACCATAATCCTCTGTAAATAAAAATATGTGATTTTCTACACCAATACACCATGCCTCTGGATGAGAAAATTCCAACACAGTAAATTAGTGTGGGAAGCTATTGTATTAGTTTCACCCGTGAAATTTTTCAATATGTTAAGACTACGTTAGCAAATCTCAATGATTCTGGCCATGAGGATTTTGAATAGCTTTTATAAGTATAAGTAAAAAATATTGCTAAAAATCTATCTATATACTCATGGAAAATATTTGCTAATAATGAGTAAAAAGCAGGTTTAGTGAAGCTTTCTGCTTCACCAACCTCAAATTAAAGTCTAGCTATCATG
>JBBSOP010000619.1:0-2576 GCA_038259655.1 Chroococcales cyanobacterium | reverse complement strand
GCACAAATGAAACCAGGTTCAGTGATTGTAGATTTAGCCGCTGAACAAGGTGGTAACTGTGCCTGTACAGAACCCGGTAAAGATATTGTGTGGAATGGTGTAACAATTATCGGCCCGATTAATCTACCATCATCAATGCCAGTCCACGCTAGCCAGTTGTATGCCAAGAACGTCACATCTTTGATTCAACTATTAATCAAAGATAAAGCTTTGCAGGTAGACTTTGGCGACGACATAGTTGACGCAGCTTGTATTACCCACGCGGGCGAAATTCGCAATCAACGGGTACAGGATGCACTACAAGCTTTGAGTAATCAGCAACCAGCGGTTAATTAGGGACTAGGGGAGTAGAGAGAAGGCGAAGCAGGGGAAGCAGGGGAAGATGAAGAGAATAAATAATAATCAATTACCCATGCCCCATGCCCCATGCCCAATACTTCGGCTACGCTCAGTACAAGTGGCCCATGCCCATTTACACAAGGAGTTTTAATTTCATGACAGAGGCATTACTTGCTGCTTTGTTTGTATTTGTTCTGGCATCTTTTATCGGCTTTGAAGTCATCAACAAAGTACCACCTACCTTACACACCCCTTTGATGTCAGGCTCTAACGCGATTTCTGGCATTTCAGTATTAGGGGCAATTGTGGCTGCTGGTGCTAAAGATACAAGTGTGTCAGTAATTCTTGGTTTGATTGCCATAGTATTGGCGACAGTTAACGTTGTTGCTGGTTTTTTAGTTACAGATCGGATGTTGCAAATGTTCAAAAAGAAGGAAATTAAGGCGTGAGCGACTTTCTACCAACTGGGATTCAGCTGACGTACTTAGTCGCTGCATCTTTATTTATTATCGGTTTGAAAAAGCTGGGATCACCTGCTACAGCGCGCAACGGTAATGTTGTAGCAGCCGTGGGAATGCTACTAGCGATCGCAGCCACAATGCTCGATCAGCACGTATTGAATTACCAGATGATTTTGTTGGGTTTAGTGATCGGTACAGGAATTGGGGCGATCGCCGCCTACAAAGTCCAAATGACCGAAATGCCCCAAATGGTAGGTTTGCTCAACGGTTTGGGTGGTGCGGCTTCTGCGCTCATCGCTGTTGCCGAATTTTGGCGGTTAATGGGAACTTCTCAGCCCATACCCCTCGATGTCAACATTTCCATGCTATTGGATGTGTTAATTGGTGGTGTCACCTTAACAGGTAGTTTTCTGGCTTTTGCCAAACTGCAAGGTTTAATCAGCGGTACTCCGATTACATTTCCATTCCAGCAACCATTTAACCTTTTACTTCTAGGTGCTTACTTGGCAGGAAGTGCCTATTTAATCATTACACCAGATAGCCTCCCCATATTTTTGGGAGTAGTTGCTGTTTCTTTAGTGCTAGGTGTAATGTTCGTCATCCCCATTGGTGGGGGCGATATGCCAGTGGTAATTTCGCTGTTAAACTCGTTGTCAGGTGTTGCTGCTGCTGCTGCTGGGTTCGTAGTGATGAACAATATGTTAATCATCGCTGGCGCTTTGGTGGGAGCCTCTGGGTTAATCTTGACTGAGATTATGTGTAAAGCTATGAACCGTTCTCTGTTCAGTGTGCTGTTCAGTGCTTTTGGTTCAGTAACTGCTAGCGGTGGCGGTGCAGCAGGTACTATAGGCGATCAAACCGTCCGCAGCATCGATCCCGAAGAAGGCGCGATGATGTTGGGTTATGCTCGTAACGTGGTAATTGTCCCTGGTTATGGGATGGCAGTTGCTCAAGCACAACATAGTGTGCGAGAGTTGGCAGATCAGTTAGAACGGATGGGCGTTGATGTCAAGTACGCCATTCACCCCGTTGCTGGAAGAATGCCAGGACATATGAATGTGTTGTTGGCAGAGGCAAATGTGCCTTATACCCAGTTGTATGACATGGAAGATATTAATCCCCAGTTTGAGCAAGCGGATGTGGCTTTAGTTATTGGGGCTAATGATGTCGTAAATCCAGCGGCGCGGAGTGATAGCAGTAGTCCGATTTTTGGGATGCCGATTTTAGAAGTAGATCGGGCAAAGCAGACGATTGTGATTAAGCGCGGGATGAGTGCGGGTTTTGCCGGTGTAGATAATGAGTTGTTCTACAAAGATAAAACTACGATGCTCTTTGGTAGCGCTAAGGATATGGTATCGAAGTTGGTTTCAGAAGTGAAGCAACTGTAACAAACCGCAGAGACGCAAAGGGCGCGGAGGAAGAATTTAGAGAGTTAGCTTGCCTTGGGGGTGTGATGCTTCTAAGGCAAGTTTTTTTGTTGGGAATTGTCTCACCTAAAGACGCAAAGCATAAAAGTTTAAATTCTTTCAAACCATCTATGTAAAGCCTCATTAAGAAGTTTATTTAAACTATGATTTTTAGCTACTTGCTTTGCAAGATCAATATCAATTGAAGTTATCTTACCAAGTCCTCTGGCAGCAGGTCTAACAATAGCTGCCTTTTGCCAATCTGTCCAGATTCTAAATCTTATAATACTGATTTGTTCGCCAACATAAAACTTACGAGGCAGCCACAAAAAAAGCACAAGCTCTTTTTTGCTATTTAGCCTTAATTCAG
>JBBSOP010000618.1:0-2616 GCA_038259655.1 Chroococcales cyanobacterium | reverse complement strand
TGCTATTGAAGTTAATTTTAGAAAGCTTGGTGACACCTTCTACCAGCAGCCGCACTTCTGAGCCAAAACGCTCTTCTATTTCTTCGCTTGTAACTTCTGTATCTTCAACTACATCATGAAGAAATCCAGCTGCTATCATGGCAGGACTACCCCCCAAGTCACGCAGTAATCCAGCTACAGCAATGGGATGACTGATGTACAGTTCTCCTGATTTGCGGTATTGATCTTGATGTAATCGGTAAGCAAATTCAAATGCCCGACCAATCAAGGCCATATCATTATGCTTGCGATCGTCTTCTGTTTCGCTACTATTTACTGATGATTCCTTCAAACATTTCTTTAACCATTCTGGAATGGCAAGATCGATTGAAGAACTTATAGCTATGCTGCTCATATAATTAAGACTAGAGGGAATTGGTGGGTAGGTTAAGAAATGAGAAATACTAACAGCACTGCTATTAGTAGATGCTGTGCCTGAGAAAAGAAATGAGTAGTTTGAGAATGATGCCTTAATTGCCTGTGGTAATCACCTATTTATGGCAAACTAAGCCTCGAAGCTGACTTGAGGCTTGTGGTTTTAATAAGAAGCTGAGTAAAGTCTATTGTATAAGAAAATTTTCTTGACGTTAATACTATCTTAACTAGCACTGGATGTCTCTAAAACATGAAAAATATCAGACACTAGCAACATTGCTAGAAAAATTACGCTCTGATGCCACTACTACAGAATTAGATGCAGCCCAACTACGGCAGCGTTTAACTTCTTTACAGCAATTTTTTGGACAACAGATTGTACCTTTAGCTGATGCAGACTCAAAAGAGCAGTCTTATCGGACGGAGATGAGTAAGCAACTGCGCCTGTTGGAAATAGATGTGATGTTTTTCCAAGGAGCGCGGCAGCCAGCTACTGCACAAGCCAGACTTCAGACCATAGGCGATCGCTTGACAACTATGATTAAATATTGTGATGCTATCCTCCAACAAGAAAAGAATGGGGAAAAATAACAATTGCTCTCCTTTTTTTTTAGGTTATCTTATCATCCCATCTAACACTTGTATTGGACAGTTATTTTCGCCACAACTCTAAAATCAGTAAATCTGATATAAAACATAATAAAAACATATTAATTCGCTAGAATCTACGTCACCCGCCGATCGTAATCGGATATCTTAACCATGCCCTTAAAGCGGTATAATGTCGCGTGATTAATTCACGACACCCGCCGATGAAAAGCCCCAAAAAACGTTGGTTGCAAAAGGGACTCAAAATCACCTTAGTTATGCTGCTAATAGCGGGGCTATCGCTGGTAGGATCTACCATATATACTGTACGGCGTTCCTTTCCTGTAGAAAATGGAGCGATCGCATTACCCAAAATTCAGGCTGAAGTTACAGTCCAGCGCGACAAATGGGGTATTCCTCACATTTGGGCTGACAACTCCCACGATTTATTCATGGCGCAAGGTTATATCCATGCCCAAGATCGTTTCTGGCAAATGGATTTCTGGCGACACATTGGTTCTGGGCGACTCGCAGAAATGTTTGGTTCTTCTCAGGTAGAAACTGATCGATAGAACCTTCAAAACTGGTGTATGCAATTCTCCAAATGAATCGCGCCCAAAACTGGCAGGAGTTCCGGGAGGCTGCCAGCAATTTTGATATTGCTTCGCAAAACTTGGTTTATGCTGATGTTGCAGACAATATTGGCTACCTTATGCCTGGTAAATTTCCGATTCGGGCTAAGGGACAAGGACGCTATCCCGTTCCTGGTTGGACAGATACCTATGAGTGGCAAGGTTATATAGACTTTGAGCAGTTACCCACAAGTTTCAATCCACCTCAAGGTTATATTGCTACCGCTAATAATTTAGTTAGCCGTGAATATCCTGACTTAATTACTACTGATTGGGTTTATGGCTACCGTGCCAAACGCATTGTCAAAATGCTAGAACAGCAAACTCAACCTATTTCTGTTAACTATGTGCAGCAGATGCAGGGCGACAATCAAACTTTAAATGCACAAACGCTATTACCACTACTGCAAACTATTTCTTTAAATACCCCCCGTCAGCAAGCAGCGCGAAAATTATTGCTGGATTGGGATTTCCAACTAGGAATGACATCCCCTGCTGCTGCTTTGTTTGAGGCATTTTGGCAGCACTTGTTAGCAGATACCTTTGACGATCAATTGCCTCAAGAATACTTTCCTGATGGAGGCGATCGCTGGTATGCTGTAATCCAAAATATCGTTAAACAGCCCAATAGCATCTGGTGGGATAATCGCAACACCCCAAAAGTTGAAAACCGGGATCAAATTTTGCAACAAGCTTTCATCAAAGCTGTGGATGAATTAGAACGCCTGCAAAGCAAAGACCCAAAAAATTGGCATTGGGGTAAGCTGCACACTATCACTTTTCACAATGCAACTTTAGGTAAATCTGGAGTTGCACCGATTGAAGCTTTATTTAATCGTGGTGCTTTTATAACTGCGGGGAATGGGGAAACCCTAAATGCTAACCTGACTTTTCACGGGATGTGGAAAAGAAAGAGTGGTTCGCGATGTTCTATCGCGAACCACTTACTATTCTTTATTATATTTGGAAGTTTCTTCGACTA
>JBBSOP010000617.1:0-2624 GCA_038259655.1 Chroococcales cyanobacterium | reverse complement strand
GACAGAACCCGCTTGGAATGCACCACTAGGTGGAGAAACTGCGGTAGATATTGCTAACCGTTCTATGCCTGTAATTGCTGAAATTCAAGAAAAACATCCCCAAGGTAATGTTTTAGTAGTTTCCCATAAAGCCACGATTCGGATTATGCTTTGCAGTTTACTGGGAATTGATTTGGGACGCTATCGCTATCGGGTGAATATTTTGGTCGCGTCGGTAAGTATGGTGAAATTTGATGTTAATGGCCCTTTATTAGAAATACTAGGCGATCGCTATCATATACCCGATTATATTCGCTCTCGTCCGGGAACATAAATAGTCCCTACTAGTAATTCGTAATTCGTAATTCGTAATTCGTAATTTATGATGCAAGCCCCTAACTACAATTAAAATATGTAAAAATCTACGTTGCTTAATTGAACATGAAAAAACTATTAATCACTGGAGCTAGTGGTTTTTTAGGATGGCATATTTGCCAACTAGCAAAGCAACAATGGGAAGTTTATGGCACTTATTCCTCCCATGAATTAGAAATTTCTGGTATCAAGTTACTAAAAGTTGACTTGACAAATTATCAAGAACTCAAGTTTATATTTAGTGATATTGCCCCAGCAGCAGTTATTCATACAGCAGCACAATCACAACCAAATTTTTGTCAAACCCACCCCCAAGAATCACACACAATTAATGTGACAACATCCTGCAATATTGCTGGACTTTGTGCAGATTATGCAATTCCCTGTGCTTTTACATCAACTGACTTAGTTTTTGATGGTTTAAATGCTCCTTATCAAGAAACAGACCCTGTATGTCCTGTTAATATTTATGGTGAGCAAAAAGTCATGGCTGAAATAGGTATGCTAGAGCGATATCCTAGAACAGCAGTTTGCCGGATGCCTTTAATGTTTGGGGCAAAAACCCCCACAGCTAAAAGCTTTATTCAGCCATTTATCCAAACTTTACAAGCAGGAAAAGAACTAAGTTTATTTATAGATGAATTTCGCACGCCAGTTAGTGCAATAACTGCGGCAAAAGGGCTGTTATTAGCATTAGAAAAAGTTAGCGGTTACATTCACCTGGGAGGAAAAGAGCGAATTTCTCGTTATGATTTTGGACATTTACTAACCGAAGTATTTCAACTACCCACTACTGGGCTTAAATCCTGCCGACAAGAAGATGTAAAAATGGCAGCACCTCGACCGGCAGATGTTTCTTTAGATAGTTCTAGAGCTTTTGCTTTAGGTTATCAACCTTTATCCTTACAAAAGGAATTGCAAGAATTATTACGGGACTTAAACATTTTTGAGGCAGAAACAAGCCTCAAACCCATGCAGGGCAAGACAAATACACCAAAGGCTTAAAAATGCTTGAAACCCAGATATATCAAGAAACTAGACAAAACAATGTCAAAGTCTCTCTGTATATACGTTTGATGGCTTTTTCGGGCTACTTTTTGCCTAAGTCCCAGAACTTAATATAGGATTTATATTGATTCCTTCTTCCCTGCGCGGCAATCGAGCGTTCGCGTAGCGTCTCGTAGAGAAGTCGAGATTCAACTACCGCTTGTCGAAGTGTTCCTTCTTCCCTACCTCTACGAGTGATTCACTAAATCAAACCGGATTACTATATCTAATTTGTAGTCGTGTGAGCTTCTTGATAAATTATTTCTTGGAATTGAATAAAATCTTTTTGCGGATCGGCGAAGCTAACTTTTACTAATATCTGTTCGCCCAATTTTACCGAACGTTTGAACATCATCGGTAATTGCAAACCTAAATCTTCTAACAGAATTAGCGTCAAATTGCTGTCTTCCCGTAACCACATTAATACTGTCACATGCCAAACTTGCTCAGGATGGCGGCGCAGATACTCTAAAGCCCAATATCTATTAGTTTGCCGTTCCACCATTACTAATTCTTGGGTGGTGCTGGTGACACTCATCATCACTTCTTTGAGTTGTTCTGCTGAAAATGGCAGAACTTCGCCTCGTAAGTGGGCTTTAAGTTGAAAATGGGTGAGTAAATCACTATAACGGCGAATGGGAGAAGTTGCCTGTGTATAGGTATCCAAACCTAAACCAGCATGACGCACGGGAGTAATGCTCATTTCACTCTTAGGCATACAGCGACGCATGGCACAGGAACGCACAAACCCTGGCGGTAACTGAAGCAATTCTTCTTCAGGGGGCAATTCTGGCTGCGGCTGACCCCGAAATGGCAGAGGTATATTATGAGTTTGACCATAGCGAGCTGCTACTTCACCAGCCAAAATCATCATTTCTGCTACCAATTGCCGCGAGGAGGAATCATCTAAAATGTCAATGTCAATATTGTCATCTTTGACTTTGATCATCGCCTCCGGCATATTAATACTGATAGCTCCCTGATTGTAGCGCCAAGATTTGCGTTGCCTTGCCCAATTGGCGATCGCTTCTATTTCTGGTTCTGCTTGTACCCCTAATTGCAACATTTCATCTACGTCTTCGTAGGTGAGGCGATAAGTTGGCTTAATAAAACTGGGATGAATGCAATAATCTTCTACTGCACCATGAGCATCTAAGACAATCCCAAAGCTCAAGGCACAACAAACTTGCCCTTGAACTAAACTCATCGGCCCAGTCGCCAAT
>JBBSOP010000616.1:0-2668 GCA_038259655.1 Chroococcales cyanobacterium | reverse complement strand
TCTTGAAATATCATTTGCATTTGTCGCCGGGAAGAACGAATTTCCTGGCGTGACAATGTAGTTAAATCTTGTCCTAAAAATTCGACTTTGCCAGATGTCGGACGAATGAGTTGCAGTATTGTTCGTGATAATGTACTTTTGCCGCAACCTGACTCGCCAACTAATCCTAAAATTTCTCCCGGATAAAGATTTAGGTTAATGCCATCTACGGCTTTAATAATTTGACCTTGCCCTTTAAACAGCCTTTCGATTAAATTAGGTTCTATAGTGTAATGCTGCTTGAGTTCTGTAACTTGCAAAATGGGGGATTGCTCATTAATAATTGATGAGTGTTTTTCTTGGGTATCCGCAATTACTAATTCCCCATCATCATGTACAGCTTGAATATGCAAAGCTGCTTGTAAAAGCGATCGCGTGTATTGGTGTTGGGGTTGCCGAAATACTGATTCTGTCGCCCCCATTTCTACCATTTTACCTTCATACATCACGCCGATGCGATCGCAATATTCTCCTACCATTGCCAAATCGTGAGAAATCAGCAGTAAGGCCATGTTTTCTTCACCACACAACCGCGTCAATTCTTGTAAAATTTGTGCGGAAACGGTGACATCTAAACTAGTTGTGGGTTCATCGGCGACAATTAACTTAGGATTGAGCAATAAAGCTAAGGCGATCGCTACTCTTTGCCGCATCCCACCGCTAAACTCATGGGGATATTGATGCCAACGACTGGCGGGAATATTTACTTTTGCTAAAGTTGCGATCGCTTTTTCTTTGGCTTCTTTATTTGATAATTCTGGTGAGTGCGCTTGTAGGGTTTCGATACAATGTTTGCCAATAGTCATCAACGGATCAAGACGTGTCATCGGATCTTGGAAAATCAGCGCTACTGCTTCCCCCCGAAATTTTCGCAGTTGGGGTGGCGTTAAATCAAATACTGATTGTCCTTGAAATGTTACCTGTCCTTCAACTTGGCTAGAGGTTGGTAACAAGCGCATTGCTGCCCGTCCCAAGGTAGATTTACCACAACCAGATTCTCCCACTAATCCCATTCTTTCACCTGGTTGCAAAGTCAAAGATACATCATCAACCGCCCAGCTTGGTTCTTCTTGGCTATGCTGGGGGTAAGCAACTCGCAGATTTTCGATCCCAAATAAGATTTTACTCATAGTTATTTATCAGCCCTAAGCTATCAGCTACCAGCTGTTGTGTTGCAAACTCTAATAAGTGTAGCGGGAATTTAAAAGCCCTCTACTGTAGTGTATGGGATTGATTAACGATCATTGATCATTAGCTGATGGGTTAGCGCTCAATTTACTCATGATAATTACTGCCTCCCTCTTTGAGATCGTCAGGTAATTCAATTTTTGGTTTAACTTTTTCTCGCCCATAATTACCTAAATTTGCTTCATCTTCTAGATGCATAGAAGAATACTTATTCAAACTAATCCGCTGGGCGACATAAATACCGGAATGTCCTGAAAATAAGTAACTTACTACACAAGCAATACCAATAAATACCCCCGATTGCAGCCCAAACAGTTCAATTCCCATCAAAGTTGATGCCAAGGGCGTATTCGCTGCACCTGCAAACACACCAACAAATCCCATGCCTGCTAATAGTGGTGTAGGTAGTGTCAAAATCAAGGATAAAGCATTACCTAAGGTTGCACCAATAAAAAACAGAGGGGTTACTTCCCCTCCTTTAAAACCTGCTCCTAAAGTCAAAGCAGTCAGACCAAGTTTTGCAGCAAAATCCCAAGGAGGTAGCTGAACATAGAAAGAATCAACGATAGTTGGGATACCAAGGCCAATATATTTAGTTGTGCCACTTAACCCAACAATTGCAGCTACCAGCGCACCGCCTATCAAAGGACGTATTGGAGGATAAGATATCTTGGCTTTAAACAAGTGACTGATTTTATGAGTTACTTGAGCAAAAAATCTCGCTACTATCCCAAAGATTGCACCTGCAATAATTGCCGAAATCAGCCCCCAAGTTGTCAGCGTTGGTATAGACGGAGCCTGTCGGTATACTGTGTGATGTAAACCCAATAGCAAAGTCACTTGATTGCCAACTACCGCTGCAATTAAAGAGGGAAAAAGGGCATCGTAGTGGATTCTACCAATTGCTAAAACTTCCAAACCAAAAACAGTTCCAGCTAAAGGAGTACCGAAAACTGAAGCAAATCCGGCGCTGATACCTGCCGTTAGCAAAATTCGCCGACTTGCTCCTTGAAAGTTAAATATTTTAGTCAACTGGTCTGCCAAAGAAGCACCCATTTGTAATGCTGTACCCTCACGACCAGCTGAACCACCAAATAAATGAGTGAGGTCTGTTCCTAATAGAACAAGAGGAGCCATGCGGAAAGGAATAATTTCTTTAGGGTTATGGATTTCTTCGAGTAAAAGGTTATTTCCCGCTTCTACAGTTTGACCAAACCGATGATAAATCCAACCGCTGAAAAAACCACCAAGCGGTAGTAAGACAATGATCCATCGATGCGATTCCCGCCAATCAGTTGCCCATTCCAGCGATACCAAAAGAGCCGCAGAAGCAGTTCCAGCAAAAATACCAACAATGAATGAAATAGGCAGCCATTTTATCAGGTGTGGTAATGCAATAAATGGTTCAAACTGACGAAGGTAGTTCATATTAATTCGTAAT
>JBBSOP010000615.1:0-2674 GCA_038259655.1 Chroococcales cyanobacterium | reverse complement strand
TTTGATATAGCAGGAACGCTTTTTCCTCTAGAAAGATCAATCTTTAAATTTTTAAATTTAACTGCCATTCGTTCGGGCTTTTTTGATGTCGGCTGGTACAACCTAGTCGGAGCAGCTTGCATTACATTTTTCACCGTCGCTGCTGGTTTTTTTGAGTTGCTGCTAGCAAACCCACCAATCAATGAAAAAAGTGCTTGGGGCTTGAGCGCCTCTTTAACAATGCTTTTACATGGTTTAGGTGGCGTATTTTTGTTGGCAATCATTGTTGCCATGACTGTATGGAGAGGTTTGCAACGCTACAAATGGCGTAAGAATGCCTCTAGACAAGTACAGTGGAGTTACTTGCTGGCAGGTGTTGTCATGTTTGGTATTTTATTTGTCCACGGTACTCTCGGAGGGCAATTAGGAGACGAGTTTGGGATTCATGTGACTGCTGCTGAGTTAGTTCAAAAAGGGAAAAATCCGAATGTACTACTTAAATAATCAAGTTATACCAGTTCTGTATGAAGGTGCGCCGAACTATATGAGGAACGAACCGCAAAGGACGCAAAGCACACAAAGAAGAAAAAAATAAGAAGTAAAGAAAATTTGGCGCAGCTTCACAAAGAAATAGTATTAGATCCCCGACTTCTTAAAGAAGTCGGGGATCTGGACACCGAGAATTTTCACAAATTACGAAAACTGCTGTATGTTTACTCTTTTAGAATATGTACTAATAGCTTTTTATATAGCAGGGTTGCTTATTTTTAGTCGTTGGATTGGGCAACAAGCGTTTTCTTGGATGCCTGTTCAGGCTACAGCGGAAGCACAACGGGTAGATGATTTGTTTAGCTTTTTAGTTTCAATTGGTGCTTTCATCTTGTTGGGGCTTTTGGGCGTTATACTCTACGCGATTATTTTTCATCGAGCGCGTCAGAAAGACTACAGCGAAGGACACTCTGTCAGAGGCGATGCGCGGATAGAGTTTCTGTGGACAGCTGTACCAACTCTGCTAGTGTTATGGATTGCTTTTAAAGGCTTCAATATTTATCAGCAATTAAATATTCTGGGTCTTCAGCAAATTGTACATCTGCACACACCTTTAGAATCTCCTGCCTACGCCGCAGTAGCCAACAAACCCCAACCAGCTACTGAAACTATTGATGTTTTTGCTAAACAGTGGGAATGGTCTTTTCGCTATCCTAACAATCTCACTAGTAAAGAATTACATCTACCTGTAAATCGCAGCACACGTTTAAATTTATACGCGCAAGATGTGATCCACGGTTTTTATGTACCTGCATTCCGCTTAAAGCAAGATATCATTCCCAAACGCGACATTGATATTGTGCTGACACCCATTCGCTCAGGCAAATATCGACTGAAAGATTCTCAATTCAGTGGTACTTATTTTGCCTTAATGGAAGCAGATGTATATGTTGAACCTCTGGATACATATAATCAATGGCTTACCCAGACTACTGCTAAAGAACCAACTCAAACAAAAGATTGGGTAGTTGCCAAAGGTATCCAAACACCCAAGACATTTTTTAATAGTGGTTGGCAGACTTTTATACCTGCTTCACCTGCCATTGCAAAGGAAAGGAAGACAATTAATGACACATGACGCTAGTATTACCAGGGATGGAGAATCGAACAACTCCTTTAACGAGTCTGAGCAGGATTGGCGGCGTTATTTTAGCTTCAGCACCGATCATAAGGTGATTGGTGTTCAGTACATGGCAATGACGTTCATGTTCTTCTTGATTGGTGGACTTTTGGCAATGATTATTCGTGCCGAACTGCTGACTCCAGAAGCGAATGTGGTTGACCGCCCCCTGTACAATGGCTTGTTTACCATGCACGGGACAATCATGATTTTTTTGTGGATTATCCCGTTTAATGCAGGTCTTGCTAACTATCTTGTACCGCTAATGATTGGAGCGCGGGATATGGCATTTCCTCTGCTGAATGCGATCGCCTTTTGGATTTTGCCCCCAGCTGGTCTATTATTACTATCTAGCTTTTTGCTACCCAACGGGACTGCCCAAAGTGGTTGGTGGTCTTACCCCCCTATCAGTCTGCAAGTTCCCCCTGGCTTCATTAACGGTGAATTTATCTGGATTGTTAGTCTGATCCTCATTGGCATCTCTTCAATTATGGGTGCTATTAACTTTTTGACTACCATCTTCTGGATGCGCGCACCAGGAATGACATTTTTCCGGATGCCTGTATTTGTTTGGTCAGTGATGAGCGCTCAGTTGTTACAACTCATTAATTTACCTGCCCTAACGGCTGCATTGATACTGCTATTATTTGATCTATCTTTGGGTACACAATTCTTCAAACCCTTAGAGAATGGCGACCCCGTTATCTATCAGCACTTATTTTGGTTCTATTCTCACCCAGCAGTTTATATCATGGCGTTACCCGCCTTCGGTATTATTGCGGAGGTTTTACCTGCCTTTGCTCGTAATCCTTTGTTTGGTTATCGGTCAGTAGCTTTAGCCACATTAGGTATTGCCTTACTCAGCATCTTCGTTTGGGTGCATCACATGTTCACCAGCGCCACTCCTAACTGGATGCGGATGACCTTTATGGTGACATCAATGTTAGTTGCTGTGCCTACTGGTGTGAAAGCCTTCGCTTGGACTGCTACTATTTGGAGAAGTAAATTGCACCTAGAAACACCCAT
>JBBSOP010000614.1:0-2687 GCA_038259655.1 Chroococcales cyanobacterium | reverse complement strand
GATGACCAAACCAAGTACTAGGGAGAATTTTAAGACTTGTGTGTACACCGTAGCCACGGTGGGAGAGGCTTTGAAACCTTGATTTTTTCGTTTAAAACTAGTAAATTTACTGCCCCTCTCCGCGTCGGAGAGGGGTTGGGGAGAGGTTCATCGAACTCACGTTGGCTTAAGACTAGTTTGTACCTCGGCTTACTTCGACTACGCTACTTCGGCTTACTTCGACTACGCTCAGCAACCAACGCTCAGCACAAGTCAGTACAAGTCGCTCGGCAACCTAATTTGTAATTCGGAAGATGAGGAAATCAAAGCGATGTACAAAGTTAACGAACCCCTAGAATTAGCTCTTCTGTATCATTTGAACTCTCCAGTACCTCAAAGTTATATCAAGCGTGTTTCGGCCACTGAAATGCGATATCTGCCGGGTGCTGCTTTTTTAGAACTGCCGCCAGCACCACGCGATAACCCACTAATTGAGCTTTTGCAGCGACGTTGTTCTGTGCGATCGTTTGAGAATAAGGTGATGCCACTAATTACATTGGCTCAACTGCTCGATGCAGGATGCGGCATTAATGGGTTGCGTGAAATGGATGGTTACACTTATGAAGCTCGGAACTCACCATCTGCGGGAGGACTTTATCCGATTGAAATTTTTGTATCAACCCAGGCGGTAGAAAATCTAGCAGCTGGATTGTATCACTATGAAGCTCGTGGTCATGGGCTACATCGAATCAATGATGCTGTACCAGCAGACTTTGTAGAACCCTTATTGCAACAAGATTACGCAGTGAATGCCAATGCTTTGTTCATATTTACATCTGTATTTATGCGCTCGATGTGCAAATATGGTGCGCGTGGCTACCGCTTTGCACTTTTAGAAGCTGGTCATCAAGCTGAAAATATGTGTCTAATAGCTGTGCAATTGGGATTAGACAGTCTTTGTATTGGTGGATTTCATGACATGAGTATGAACGCCATTTTGGGTATTGACGGCAGACATCATGCGGCGCTTTACTGTGTTGCGGTCGGTACTTCTAGCAGCCAACAATAAGAAATTAGACGTTTTTTTTATATTCTATAGCGATCGCTAGGTAGTTTAGGATATAGACTGATCATAAAACCCAGATACTCAAAGACTTTCAACGCCTCGGCTCAGGGTCAAGCCTGTCCCCTTTGATCTTGTGTTATGCGCCAATAAACACCGTTCTCTCGTTGCATTAACTGGTAGCCAATCAATTCTCGCCGCAAGGTAGCGCAGTCAGAATGGTAGCGCTTGAGAATTTCATTCACTGTGCGTTCGGGGTACTGAACCTCCAGATCAAATTTGTTTGCCAACCATTTGAGAATTACTAAGCGCTTTTTGCGACTAGCAGGAATTTCTTTGAGGCGTTGCATTCCATTCAGGCTTTTGGTATCAGCCTCTAAATAGTTTTTCATGACTTTGCTTTCCCAGGCTTCAGTATCTATACCCTCCATAAAAGAGGCTATTTTCTCAGCTGTGAAGATTTCCCTGCTAATGCTTTGCAATACTTCGCTATCTAACTGATAAAGACGGCTATTGCCGTCAGGGCGCATAGTTACTAGATTTAGCTGCTTAAGTTTCGCTAAATGGTGAGATACTGTCGGTTCCTTGAGCTGCATGAGTGCTGCCAATTCTTCGACGCTGCACTCCTGATTCGCCAAGATACCCACAATCTTCAATCGGCTTTCATCCGCCAAAGCTTTAAAAAATTGTAGTAGTGTCTGAAACTGTGGTTTGTTCATAATTTGTGATGCTTAATTAGATCTCAATCGAATTAGAAAGAAATCTAATTACTCGTGTTGTTCTCCTCCGATAAATCAGAGGCTTGGTTTTCAGCTAATTGTGAATTAATATTAATTTTCAGATTCGTTTTGTAAAGAATTGAGATTTCTTAAGTTGTTCTTTACATTTCGCCACGTTAAGACCCAATAAAAAGGCAGATATCTTCACAAGAAGAACTGAAGGAATCAGCATGATCTATCAAATTGCTGATTCGATATGTTTTGAGTTGTGTAAATTTAGTATGCGATCGCTTAACTATACAACTTCAAGAACAAGCCCAATAGTTGGAACAACTTATACCTTGATCTATCAAATACGTTTAAACATAAAAATTGTAGGTGCGTTAAAAAGCAAGCTAACGCACCTGAGACTCTGGCAATAGATTTTTAAAACTGTTTAGCTAAATTGCTCACCTGCATCTAGGTTAAACAACATTTGTAGAGTTTGCATACAGCGCCGCCTGGCTTCTACATCCTGCTGCGCTCGCAGTTGCACCATTGGATCATGCAAAATTTTGTTAACAATTCCCTTTGTCAAGGCTTCGATAACTTCTTGATGTTTGTCGCCAAATTCTGACCCCAATCGTGATAAAGCCTTTTCTAATTCTTGTTCACGGATGGTTTCAACTTTATTCCGCAGACAGCTAATTGTGGAGATAGTTTCTAGACTACGCCACCATATATCAAAAGTTTCTACTTCTTCCTCTAAAAGTCTTTCGGCTTCCTGTGCCATTTTCCTACGGCTTTCGTAGTTTTGCGCTACTACCGCCTTCAAATCATCGACATTAAAAGCCTGTACATTTGCCAGTTCATTCACATCCGCATGAACATTACGCGGTACAGAAATATCAAATAACATTAAAGGACGGTTAGGCTCTAAAACTATT
>JBBSOP010000613.1:0-2709 GCA_038259655.1 Chroococcales cyanobacterium | reverse complement strand
GTTGAGGGTTGAGCGCAGTCGAAACCCGATTGGTTGGGACACTAATAACCCGCAGATTCCTAAGTCTTGATGATGATGATTTTATGATATTCCGTGAGTAAATCCTGTGGATAGACTGGGCAGCGTGTATACCGAAAATTACTTATATTAATGAACACTTACAATATTAATAGGAACTGCTGGAAATATTGAACGTGAAAACATAACTAGTTTTAGGATAATAATAAGTAATGCAAACAAATTGGCGAATTGGATCTTTATTTGGTATTCCGTTGTTTTTAGATCCTCTGTGGTTTGTAATTTTAGGATTGGCAACTCTTAATTTTGGTGTCGCTTATCAAGAATTTGGGACTATCACAGCTTGGAGTGCTGGGATGATAATGGCACTGCTATTATTTGGTTCAGTATTATTACACGAGTTGGGTCATAGTTTGGCAGCGCGATCGCAGGGGATTAAAGTTAACTCAATTACCCTGTTTTTATTTGGTGGTATTGCTGCTATAGAAGAAGAATCTAAAACTCCAGGCAAAGCATTTCAAGTAGCGATCGCTGGGCCTTTAGTAAGTATTGGTCTGTTTTTCTTGCTCAGCCTAGCAACTGTTATTATCCCTGATATTAATCCTATCAGTGTGATGATTGGAGATTTAGCCAGAATCAACTTGATTTTAGCGCTATTTAACTTAATTCCTGGCTTACCTTTAGATGGGGGACAAGTGCTAAAAGCAGCACTATGGCAAGTCACAGGGAATCGTTTCCAAGCTGTACACTGGGCAGCAAGGGCAGGACAAATTTTAGGTTACAGTGCGATCGCCCTAGGATTTGCTGTAGATTTCTTCACTAGGGAACTAGTATTGGGGTTATGGATTGCTTTGTTAGGTTGGTTTGGCGTTCGCAATGCTAACAGCTATGATCGCGTAACTACTTTACAAGAAACCTTAATGAAAGTGGTAGCCGCAGATGCGATGACTCGTGAGTTCCGCGTAGTCGATGCTGATCAGACTTTGCGTTCTTTTGCCGATTCTTATTTATTAGACACCACTGCCCCAGAGGTTTATTTTGCTGCTTCTGATGGGCGTTACCGGGGTATGGTTGCCATTGACGATTTGCGTTTAGTAGAAAGAAGTGAGTGGGAAAATCAAACTCTGCAAAATATTGTGCATCCTCTGACAGAAATACCAACTGTGATTGAATCAACTTCTTTAGCTAAGGTAATCAATCAGCTAGAAAATGAGCAGTTACCCCGCATCACTGTACTTTCACTGGCTGGTGCTGTTGCTGGTGTAATTGATCGTGGCGATATTGTGTGGAGTTTAGCACAAAAGCTAAACTTACCAATTACTGATGAAGAAATTAAGCGCATTAAAGAAGAAGGTAGCTATCCACCAGGGTTAGAACTAGGTAAAATTGCGAAGTCTACTATAAATTAATTCTATTAGGAATTTGAACCGCCAATATACGCCGATAATTGTTCTAGATTACCAGCGTATGTTAGCGGTTATTGAGGCTTGCTAAAGAAGCGATCGCTTTCATCTCTAAGCCCATTACGGATTTTTTCACCACTAAGGCACTAAGGCACGCTATTTAGTCAGTACTGTCCCTTTCCAATTCAGGAATATCAGGTATAGTATCTTTGACTCGACGAATAGGCAAATTAGCAATCAAAGCTGTTGTCCGTTGATTGCTTTCTAAAGAAAATTCCAAACCAGTCGTCTCAATTTCTACATAGCGGCAGACTATTTCTAGAATCTCTTGCCGCATTTTTTCTAAGGTGTGAGGTTCTAAGGCAGCGCGATCGTGGGCAATCACCAGTTGCAGCCGACGTTTAACTTGAGTGCGACTGTCATCTGGACTGCGAGAAAAAAGTCGTTCTAGAAGTTCAATCATTAGCAATTAAGTCTGGGGCGGAGACTGGAAAATAAGTTAAACAATCTTTGTCCATAACAACTTTCGCAAACGCGCGAAAATGTTTTCTGGGGATGAGTCAAAATCCAAAAAGTCAACCGTTTCTCCTTCCAATCTACGAGCAATGTTCTCAAAGGCTAAAGCGGCTAAAGAGGGAGTTTCTCCTAATACCAAGGGTTCACCGCGATTAGTGGATACAATAACACGCTCATCGTCAGGGATTACCCCAATTAAGGGGATTGCGAGGAGTTCTTGAACATCTTGCACAGACATCATATCATTTGCCCGTACCATTGCGGGTCTGATACGGTTAATTATTAAATGAACACGTTTTATACCTTGGGCTTCTAGTAAACCAACTACTCGGTCAGCGTCACGAACTGCGGAAATTTCAGGGGTGGTAACAATTAAGGCTTCTTTGGCTGGGGCGGTGGCATTTTTAAAGCCGTTTTCAATTCCCGCAGGGCTATCAACAATTACGTACTGATATTTTTGGGCTAGCGCATTCACCAATAATTTCATTTGTTCGGGTGTGATCGCATCCTTAGAACGATTTTGGGCTGCTGGCAAGAGTACAAGGTTGGGTTGCCGTTTATCTTTCACTAAAGCTTGTTCTAAGCGGCACTCTCTAGACAGAACTTCCACCGCAGTATAAACAATACGGTTTTCTAGTCCGAGCAGCAAATCCAAATTTCTCAGCCCAAAATCTGCATCAACCAAGGCAATCTGTCGCCCTATTTTGGCTAAAGCCATACCCAGATTAGCTGAAACTGTAGTTTTACCCACGCCTCCTTTGCCGGAGGTAAT
>JBBSOP010000612.1:0-2716 GCA_038259655.1 Chroococcales cyanobacterium | reverse complement strand
GTCCATAAGCTGTATTTTGCTGACAATTGACTATAGACTAAATCCAGGGTGCAGGAGTTGAACCTGCCTTGGGCGAATTATGAGTTCGCTGCCTCAACCGCTCGGCCAACCCTGGTCGAATTTAAATTGTAGCGTAAGTTGATCGCTAGTGGAACCTCGAAAATAATTTACTAGACTTTATATACTACATAATTTAAGCATGAACTAGTATTGATTCAGTTCTTTGAAGGATTGAGGTAGATAACTTCAAGACTTTTACAGTATGAACCAGCATTTTTTCGCAATAGCTTGTCAGCGATGAAAATAAATTCCACTGTACTTCTTACGTTAATTTTGTTAGTCCTCATGTTGGGAGCAGGTTCTTTGAGTGCATTTTTGGGGTTTACTCTGGGGAGTTCAGCACTCAAGGGTGTGTCAACGCCAGATGGTCGTCCCACAACCAAATTCGCTAGCAATAAGGCAACTAACCCGCAACAAGCAGGTCTAACATTATTAAAAGAAGAAGATATCTTAAAAATTGTCAAGGCACGGATAGAGGGTAAGACTAAGGCTGCTAAATCAGAAAAGCTAGATGAAGATGATGAAGAAACCAAAAGCAGCAAACAAAAGCCAGAAGAGAAACCCCAGGAAGTAGCTGAAGAAAAACTCCAGCCAGGATTTCCAGTTACCGCTGAAAATCAGGGTGTTACCCTTTCTGTACAATCGGTTCGCTACTCTGGCGGTGATTTACTATTGAAAGTAAAAATGCAGAATAAAGGTGCTGATTCCGTGCGCTTCCTATATAGCTTTTTGGATGTTACCGATGACAAAGGACGAACACTGAGTGCTAGCACAGAGGGTTTACCAGCAGAGCTACCTACAAATGGCCCGGCATTTTCGGGTACAGTGAGTATCCCTACCGCTTTACTGGATGATGTGAATAAAATATCCCTTTCTCTGACAGATTATCCTGCTCAAAAACTGAAGCTAGATGTATCAAATATTCCTGTAGCAAGGGTGGGGGCATTGCTTTAGATTTGGGACTGGGGACTAGGAAAATTCTTCCATAATACCCAGTATCCCAGTTCTGATTGATATCGGGCGTGAGTTTTACACGAGCTTTAGCGGTGAGTGGTTTTACTGACTTAATTTGGACAGATGTGGGGCTGCGGTTGTTATCAGTGCTATTGCTGATTGCCATCAATGCTTTTTTTGTGACGGCGGAATTTTCGATGGTGACAGTAAGGCGATCGCGTATTCATCAGCTCGTCGAAGCTGGCGATATTCCCGCGATCGCTGTTGAGGCTTTGCAACGTAGTATTGAAAGACTATTATCTACAACCCAATTAGGCATTACCCTCTCTAGTTTGGCGCTGGGATGGATTGGAGAAAGCTCAATTGCCGTGTTAATAGATGCATGGCTAAAATCCTGGACTTTGCTAGAAACAATGAGTAACTTTGTAGCTCATTCTCTATCAATTCCCATCGCCTTTTTCTTGATTGCCTATCTACAAATTGTTTTAGGGGAACTGTGTCCTAAATCAGTAGCCATACTGTATTCAGAACAGTTAGCACGATTTTTGGGGCCATCGGTAAAAGCAATCATGCGTTTTTTCAGCCCCTTCATTTGGATTCTTAACCAATCAACACGTTGTCTGTTAAGACTTTTTGGCATTGAATACACTGGCCAAAGTTGGAGACAACCTGTAACTTCAGAAGAATTACAGTTGATTATCTCTACAGAACGAGAATCTATTGGCTTACAGCTTTCGGAGCGAGAACTGCTAAATAATGTTTTTGAGTTTGGGGACGTGACGGCGCAAGATGTGATGATTCCTCGTACCAATATTGTAGCATTGCCAAACGATGCTTCTTTCCAAAGCTTACTCCAAGAAATGACATCTACTGGTCATTCACGCTACCCCATTATTGGAGAATCTTTAGACGATATTCGCGGCATAGTTTATTTTAGAGATTTGGCACAACCCTTAGCTGTAGGAAAACTAACTTCAGAAGCACATATTCAACCTTGGATGCGTCCTGCAAGATTTGTACCAGAACACACACCTTTGAGTGAATTATTGCCAATGATGCAGCAAGAGAAACCAGCTATGGTCATAGTAGTCAATGAATTTGGCGGAACTGTGGGATTGGTGACAATCCAAGATGTGATTGCTGAAATTATTGGTGATGCAGGCGCACCTGAAATTAGTGACGATTTGTTAATTCAGATGTTAGACCCGCAGACGTTTTTGGTGCAAGCCCAGGTTAACTTAGAAGATCTTAACGAGGTATTGCATCTTAATTTACCTTTAATAAAGGAATATCAGACATTAGGAGGCTTTTTGCTGTATCAATTACAGAAAATGCCTGCCAAAGGTGAAACCTTCTTTTATGAAAATCTTGAATTTACTGTTATATCAGTTGTAGGACCACGCGTACACCAAATTCAAGTACGACGATTGTAAGAGTAAATAATTATACCATTAATTAATCAAGTCAGATTTTACTTAACGTGAGTTCGATGAACCTCTCCCCAACCCCTCTCCGACGCGGAGAGGGGCAGAAATTCACTAGTTTTGAACGAAAAAATCACGGTTTCAAAGCCTCTCCCACCGTGGCTACGGTGTACACACAAGTCTTAAAATTCTCCCTAGTACTTGGTTTGGTCATCTAGCTTTAGGTTGTGCGATCGCTCCAGAAGCCTGTCATTACGTAAAGCCTACGGCATAGCTGC
>JBBSOP010000611.1:0-2717 GCA_038259655.1 Chroococcales cyanobacterium | reverse complement strand
CCCTGAGACATAGAAACGTGTACCATCTTTGGCCCAAGCCAAGCCATTATAGGTATTGGGAATATTAATCTGCTGCTTTTTAGTCAACTTACCATTGCTGACATCATAGACAAAAACCCATTCTGCTTTTGGGGTTGTTGTATCAGTGGGTTTACCTGTTAAAGGGTCTAGTACAGGATAGGTGAAAAGATCACCAGTATTTTCATCTCTGAAGTTTTGGTTGTAGCCACTGGTAAGTACTAATAGAGTTTTACCATCAGGGCTAAGGGCTGTACTTACAGCTTCCGCTGCATCAGCATTATCATCTGTACGCAAATTAGTTGCTAAAGGTGCAAAGATCGAACCTGGTGCTGCTGCGGGTGTGATTATCTGACCTGTGGGTAGTAATGCCCCACCTTCAGGAAGTTCACCAACAGGCGTAGTAGCAAGCACAGCGCCGCTTAACTGGATACCACTCACTACTATTGCTACTGCTACCAGCAGACTGAGTAGGGGATATAATTTACGCTTGAAATTTCGCATTTGCTGTTCTCAAACTTTTTGCCTACACAGCAGATACTCCTATTTTTTAGTTAAGAACAAGCTAAGACAAGGTTACTGAAAAATTCACATTGGAAATTATTTTACTGGTGACTTTAAAATTGGTAAGCGATCGCTTTAGGTGGAGGAGTAATGCGTACTAGCAGATGCGATCATTTCTTGCCCAATTGCTTGACAAATTCCCCATGTTCAGGTGAATTTAATCCCAATTGCAACACCTCCAACACCCGCGCCATCTGATTATTTAACAGTGGTTCCACTGCCAACCACAAACCTGGAAATACCTGAGAGCGAATAATCTCATCTGTATCGGGAGATAGCAATCGATAGTCGCCATCGGCGAGATAAAACCATTCGATTTGATTATCGTAAGATTGCCAAATTACGTACTCCAAGACCCCGTTACGACGATAAACCTGCTTTTTGCTACCCCTATCAATTGCGGCACTACTTGCGGCAACTTCCACAATTAACTCAGGCGATCCTTCAATATAACCATCGCTACTTAATCGAGTCTGTCCACCCGCAGCAGGTTCAATCAATAGCACCGCATCCGGTTGGGGTTCGTTATCTAAATCTAGTCTGACTGTCGGTTCAACGCTTAAGTCAACACCAGGAGTCATTGCTTGATAAACTCCTAACCAGGTCATCACTCGACTGTGAGGTTTACCATGCTGTTCATGTCTTAAGGGAGATGCCACGTAAACGATTCCTTCGATCAGTTCTGCTTTTTTAATGTGAGGCGCAGCCGCATAACGTCGCTCAAATTCAGGACGAGTCAGGCGATCGCCACTTGCAAGCGGGGGCAGATGTTCCTGGGGCGAATTGGATTGTGTTTGGGGTGAGTATTCTCTAACCATTTGCCAATCCTCACAGTTGCCAGATCATCCTCACTGTAGCAAACCTTTGGATGTCGGGAGTGGGGAAAATAACCAAAATATATACGCAATAAAAAAGAGGGGAAAAGGATGAATTTTCGGCTACTTCGGCTTGCTTTGACTGCGGCTTCATCGAGCGTAGCCGGGATGTATGCGATCGCTCATCAAATTGTCGTTGAAACACACGGAGGAACACTCAAGTTGGATTCTTGATAGGCTGCGAGATCCCCGACTTCTTCAAGAAGTCGGGGATCTAACTACCATCAACCTAACTGACAATCTCCTCTGGTTTTTGCAACCCAACTCGCCAGCGCAAAAGTGCCGCAGCAGTAGCCATAAAACTACCCCAAGCTAAAGGCAACCCGATAATCGCCCAATTGCCAAATGGCCACTCTACCTTTAGCCCTTCACCTAGCCAGTAGATGCCAAATCCCATTAGTAGCATTGCTGCGACAAATTTCATGGGTTTGACAGGCACACGATTAAGTGGAGTTCTAAACAAGAATGCAATCACGGCTAAAGCTACTGCTGCAAATGAAGCACCACTAATAGCATCTATCCATTGGCCTCCAGCAGCACCTAAAGTAACAACTGCGATCGCAACTTCTACACTATCTAACAGCGCACCTTTAAATGTGGTAACTACAGCGAACCAGTTCCAGCCAGATTGGTTGTCTTCTTTTGCAAATTCTGCTTCTAGTCTGTCTTCTTTGTCACCTTTTTGTTTGGGAATGCCGCCGTAGTACTTAATAATTGAACGCGTCCACTTCTGCCCAAACAACAGTAGTAAACTACCTGCAACAATCCTCAAAATATCTACGGGGATAAGTGTCAAACTTTTCCCTAAGAAGAGCGAGACAATTATTGTTAAAGCAATGCCACTACCCGAACCAACTAGGGCGTTACGCCAACCAGCTAGCCTACCGACAACAAGCACTATGCCCAGAATTTCGACTAATTCAATTAAAGAACCTGCAAAACTGGCAAGAAAAATTTCCCAATTCATAAAATGAATACCTTATATTTGTGGTTGATAAGTCAGCCAATATAGGACTTTTTTGTTTGATGTAATCCCGCGATCGCTTAGCGTTATTACGAGCTTAACCGTGGGGAAAAAATCTCAAAGGCCCGATTACAGACAACTTTACTCGTGTGCCAACAGAAAGAGATATGGTAGATGGTGTTCGTGCATAGAGCTTTTTACCTGAATAAGTTTGCAAGCAGTACCGATATTCACTACCTAAAAAGCGCCGTGTCTTAATTATCACTTCACCATCCTTTGCTGGTTGCAAAATTATG
>JBBSOP010000610.1:0-2733 GCA_038259655.1 Chroococcales cyanobacterium | reverse complement strand
AGTTTAACTAAAAACTTCTCAGTAATAGCTTACTATTGGGGCTTATATCCTCCACCACTATTAATTTATCTATATGCAAAAATATTACTTTTCCCGTATCAAAACTTAAAAAACTATTGATCTTTTTAACTAGAACTTATATAATTGCGACGGATTTTGTAGCTATAACTACAATCTATCAGCTTGAAAGAGGAGGACAATAGGTTGGCAAGGAGACGCAAACGCAAAAGCCGTCGTCGTCAAGAAGGACGACGAATTTTAGAACATGTGCCTCAATATAGCATCGAAAGTGGCGAAGAAAAACCTGTGACAGCAGCAAGAAAATTTATTCAAGCTGAGAGGATCGCGCCACCTGCTTTGCTACTCGTAAAGCGAAATGAACACACAACAGACCGTTATTTCTGGGCAGAAAAGGGACTGTTTGGTGCTCAATACGTAGAAGAAAATCATTTCTTGTTTCCCAGCCTACGGATATTAGAAGCTCCTGTAGGTACTGAACCTTTGACTGTGGCTGTAGCTAGTCACTAACCATCAATGGTGATTTTAATGTGTTGAATGTGTCTTCTGACAATCATTTAACTGGCAAAGTTGCTCAGTTTATGCAAGATTTTGGTTTTTTTTAAAGTTTGTAGCTGATTTGCCAGTAGACTTATGTCCAAGTAATTGGACAATCAACTCTGATCAAACCACTACGGTTTGTATGGTATTGGTTTTTAAGTCTAATGATGCAGAAGGGAGTCAGGATAGAGCGAAATGCATCCAAAAGCGAGAGTTGAGTTGCGCTCTCATCCCAGGGATTGCCCAGGAAGAAAGCTCTGTCAACAAACTACAGCTTTTTCCCTACGATTTTGTCGTAGGGAAAACCTACATCCCACCAATCGTTTTTCCTTCTCCCTAATGTCCATTTCCTCAAGAATTGTCCAGAAGTCTGCATTTCACATTAAAGCGAGGGTAACAGAAAACCAAGTTTACTCACTAAGCTTAAACTGTAGTGTCTTTTGTAACTCACTGAGTTCATCTCGATGAGCAATTACAGTCAGCTTACTTGAGGAGTGTTGCTGATTTGGATTTGCTTCCAGTTTTAGTGACACTTTCTCAAGTCTTCCAGCTTTTTTCCAATAAAAAATACCACTCAAAGGTGATAGCACTATTATTCCTAGAAAAAGAGTACCGATGCTAGGAATCAGCATAGATAGAACCAATCCTAGACAAGCAAGACCAGCCGATGCTAGCAGTGTCAAAAACACGGCTAAAAACCAGCTTGGTTTCACAAACCCTTCAAAAGTCACTTGGTTTTTTTCTCGATCTATCGCTGCCACTCGATAAGACCGAGAGCGAAAATATTCCTGTAATTGCGGCATTAAGGTAGCTTCGTTTTGCTCAGATACCAGTTGCACTATTTCTGTGCGGTCTTTGGTCGAGGCACGAATAAAGAAAATTAGCCCAACCGCTAACAACAAAGTTAGCAGCAACGTAGATGGCAGAATAGCAGTATCCATAACAAATTGTTAGTGTTTGATTGGAGGAGATTTATTCATTATCAATATCAATTATTCGTTAATTTGTCCTCCGATTGATGTACTCGTGCCAAAGCTGGGCTAAATCCTGTGCTTGAACTTGCCATTCTGGAGAAACTTGGTACATCCGCCTGGGTCTTCCCCGACCTTCGAGTTTTTTCCAATACCCAGTGATTGCCCTGTGGTCTTCCAGAAATTTGATCGCACTATAAAGTACGGTATCCGAAAGCCGATAGGTTGGATATTCAGTTTCCAATTGTTGGATCAACTCGGTTCCGTAGGATTCACCTCGTAGCAAAATATACAAAATATAACAAACTGCTAGTTCCTGACAGAGGTAAGTTGGCGGAGGATTTTCAAAGAATTGATATATATCCTCAAGTTTCATGGTTGGTGAATGGCTAAAAAAATGCCCTAGTTAGAATCTATAAATCTCTGTAGTAAGTATATAATACTACTTTAAAAAGTAAGCATTATGATAGTGCTACTGAGGCTCAACTTGCAAAACGTAAACATTAAACAGCGACCCACGACGCTAAATTAGCGGGAGGATGGTGAAAATTTTAGGAGCGTAAGATATACGCCCCTATCCAAGCTCTAGGCGGTGTGGTGAGGAGCCATTAAGACAATGGCTGTACCATTGTCTTGGTGTTAAGTGATGCCGAGCTGGTTAGAACTGCTTAAACATAAGATGCCATCGAAGAAATTTTACAGGTAAAATGCCTTTTTGTCTGTAAAAGTTAATAAACACTTTGTTTGATAGTGATTATCTCGGTGCAGATCCTTAAAAATTCAGCCAAGTCAGATATTATACGTATGAACACAACAAAGCAAATATTTAGTACTGATTGTCTAAACTTGAGATATTTATATCGTATTTGGTAAGTGTGATCGTAAATTTAGCAAGTGCCTAGCTCATTGGTGATCAGTATGTCGCAAACCCCGGACGCTCCATCGTCTTCGTCTAATCTTCGGGCAATAGCCCAAACCTTTCGTTTAATAGGTTGGATTAGCTTCTGGATTCAGTTAGTACTAGGCGTAGTTTCTGGCATAATTGTGCTGCTGTTCGCCATATTTAGTCAAAAATCTGGCAGCCCCAGTAATAATCCGGGAACTGGCTTTGGTGTATTTTTAGCAGTTTGTGGATTAATTATTTTGGGTGGAGGCATTTATTTAGCTTACCGTTACACCAGAATTGACAATCAACTGCAATCTT
>JBBSOP010000609.1:0-2758 GCA_038259655.1 Chroococcales cyanobacterium | reverse complement strand
ACTTGTGTGTACACCGTAGCCCACCGTGGGGGAGCCAGTGCGGTCTTGGGGGTTTCCACGCCACTTGCTTCAACGGGGGGAACCCCCGCAACGGGTTCGCCAGTCACCTGCGGAGGGAAACCCTCCCGCAGTGCTGGACTCACCGCAACGCAGTGGCTCCCCATGAGCAACTGGCGTTGAGAGAAATGGAAGCGGGGTTTTTAAAGCCGTCGAACTCACGTTAAATTATGTAAGCTCAAGGTGTGTGTTGCAAGAAAGGAAATATATTCTGTTTCAGCACATCCAGGCGTGAACACTTCCAATAATCAATGTGAGAAACAATTAAACCATCAGAATTGAGTCCTAATTCACTCCAACCGGGGATGGAAATGTGTGGTTTCCAAGGTAATGGAGTATTCCAGCTAAGTGTCCATTCAGTTTTAATTGTGTTTCCTAAAAGTTGAATATTATGCAAATCCATTTGGGGATTGATAAACCAAGTTTGGATGAATTTAATCATCTTTTTGTAGCGTTCAACGCCGTTAAACTTGTTTAGTGGATCTTGAAAATAAACATCTTCTGCATAAATGCTGTATGTTTGATTAGCTGGAAATATTTGATAGTCTTGTTTGAGGATTTCAATGATATCCATAATTATTGTCCTCTATAAATTTAAATCTACCTCATTCCATAAACGTTCTAATTGACGTTGCCAAACAGCTAGCACTTCTTCTCGTGCTGTTGATGTTTGGTTGATTTCACCCAATAATCCTTCTGCATAAAAGCGTTCTAAAGTTTGCATGGTAGCTGGGAGTGATTGTCCCTGCTGTTTTGCAGCCTGAATAATCTGCCGGATGCGGCTTTCAATTAATTGGTTAAAGACGTTATTTAAGCCCGCTTTATGTAAAGATACAAGTCGAGCGATCGCACTTTTAAAATCTGCACTGACTAAAGTGGCGCTATTGTGTTGAAATACTCCCCAAACTACCCCTTCATGGAAAGCGTAGCGGACTTCTTGAGTGTCATCAAAATTAGCTTCTAAAAACTGTGGTAAAAAGGCTTGCGCTTCTTGAATTGGGGCAATAGGTAGTAAAATTCGTAGCCAAGTACGATCTTCAGATAGTATTACTAATAATCGAAAATTAGCAATATCTACTTGCCATGAATTAGGAGCGATCGCTTGTACATCTTTCGATTCAAATAATTCTATCAGCGTAGCGGCAATTTCTTCAGGTGTCATGATGATTTATCCTACTCATTAGTTGCTGCTTCCAGCCAAACTTCCACATCATCTGCTAATAACTTTTGTGCTGCATCTAGCATTGATGATGCTATATCTTTCAGATCTTCGCGGTTATTTAAGTAAGTTTTTAAGGCTTCCATTGGATCAATACCACTACTAGCGCTCAATTCGGGAATACGGGGGCGAGCTAATTGACTAACTAATTCTGCTTGAATGGTGTAGGTGTGGGCTAAACTTAAGGCAGTATGTAAAGAAGTGCTATCAATTACATCGATCTGTTCCGAACGAAGTTTGTAAATTAACCGCACTACAGCATCTTGAATATTATATTTAGCGATCGCTTTCATTAATACAGCTTGAGGGTCATCGGCTTTGGAGATATCCACCTCTATTGTGCAGAAAGTCCGCACTGGCAAAGGACAAAATTCCCAATCAACTTGTTTCCCTTCCAGTGTGATCATTACATAGCCTTTGTCTTCTTTTTCTTCACTAAAATCTACTCGCTCAATACTCCCTGGATAAATCACCGGTGGGTTATTGGATTTATTCAAATTTTGATGGCGGTGGACGTGTCCCAAAGCGACATAATCAAAACAAGGTCGCGTTAGCAAAGACAAAGGTAAAGTAAAGCCTTTACCCACCGCCAAAAAGCGCTCGGCTCCCAAGGTAGCATTGTCAGCCATCAAATGAGCCAAAAGAATTGTCGGTACATTGGGGTCAAGACGACGAATTTCTCCTTCTAAAACCACTTGCAGCCGTTCTGTTAATAGCTGATTGACTTCTGATAAAGACAAACCTTCTGTTTCTTGGCGAGTCATCAGCGTTGAACGAGTCAACCAAGGTAAGGTGATGACTTGGACGCTGCCATTGCGAGTAGAGATACAGTGAGTAGTTAATGTATCACCTACAACAAACCCTGGTACTCCTAGTGTGCGGTAAATGTTTAAACTTGCTCCTCCCTGTCCTTGAGAATGTTGGTCGTGGTTGCCGACCAATAGCACAGTGGGAATACTAGCATCTACGAGACGGCGAAACTGACTAGCAAAGGCTTCTTGTACATACGGCGGCGGAGTGGCATCAGGAAAAGCATCGCCGCCAAATATTACCAAATCCACCGCATCTGCTAGCGCTCGGTCAATGCATCTAGATAATGTGTTGACAAAATCCTCTAACCGTGAATTTAATCCTGTGGCTGGATTGACTCGTCCGTGGGAGAAACTGCTTCCCATGTGGATATCGGAGAGGTGGAGGATTTTAATCATAATTTTTAGTTAGTAACGAGTATTTATTCGTTATACATATTAATGACTATAGCGGCTCTAGCTTGCTGTAATACATACTGTGTGAGAGTATGGCTCTCAATAGCGTCATTACCTCTACTGAACTATGAATTGTTTATATAACTTTTTATAACGTTTTTTATAATTGTCCCCCTGATTATTAATTGTTATGTAATGATGTGAACTGAGAGTTAATTCGGCGACCGCGTTTGTTTTTATTATTGATAGGCTTTTTCCTTTTGGTATTCACAGACTT
>JBBSOP010000608.1:0-2762 GCA_038259655.1 Chroococcales cyanobacterium | reverse complement strand
CAAACAATACCCTCTGTTGTTCTGCGGCTTGCTGCAAATTTAATGTCTGCTGCTGTGTTTGGGTAAGTAACCCAGCTTGTTGGAGTGCTACCCCTAATTGAGCCGCAATCTGGCTAATAAAGTTAACTTCAGAAGGCTTCCATTGGCGTGGCCCAGAATGTTGATAAGTTGTCAGCAAACCCCAAAGTTTCTGCCCGACAAAGATCGGCGCAAGCACAAAAGCATGAATTTGAAAATATTCTAGGTTATCGACATGACACTGAGTGAATTCTTGTTTGTAAATGTCATCTACCGCAAAGGTTTCGTTGCAGCGGTAACGTCCCCCTTCTGTGTCTTGTAAGTAAGTATCATTCCAAACCGTATTAATACCTAGTTTGGAGTCATTTGACCAGTGGGGAGTAGCAGCTTCAAAGTCACCGACAAATTCACCACCCCAATCAGCACTGAAGCGATAAACAGAAACGCGATCGGCTTTAGCTAACTTGCAAACTTCTCTGGTAGTTGTTTGAAAAATCGTATTGGTGTCAAGAGATTCACGAATCTTGGCAATAACTCCAAAGACGGTCTGTTGTTGTTCAGATGTCCGTTGTAGTTCCAATGTACGATTTTTAACTGTTTTTTCTAAATTGTCATTGAAGGCTTGTACTTGTTGATATAGTTCATACTGCTGAATTGCCGAGGCGAAGTGTTTACTAATTTCTCTAGCCAAATCGATCTCTTCGACTAGCCATTGTTGAGCTTGTGCCGTTTTCGATTCGCGCCAAACATCAAACGATAAACGGGGATAAAGTTGCCTTTGGTCGGAGTCAAATTGACCTGCCCATAAAGTTTCTGTGTCTACCTCGTTGCGGAATATACTGAGATAGCCGATTAACTGCTGACGATAGTGCAGTGGAATCATTAAAAGGCTACGAATTTTTGTTGGTTGAAAAGTTGCTTGTAAAATTCGTAAATTTGCAGTTTGATATATGTCTGACACTGCCCAAACGTCATATTCACCAGATTTGTAGTATTCTTGCCAAGCGCTATATTGTTCTATCAGGGGATATATTGTTTGTTCTGGCATCAGAGGTTGCTGTCCACAGGTATAAACCTTGACGCAGTTGCTTCCAGGTATTAAACATTCTGGTAGGCTCTTAAAACTGCCCTTATGCAGATTAAAGGCTTCGTTTCTCACACAAAGTCTGCCACCAGAACCACCAAATGCGGCTACTGTTGCCTCTAAAGCTGGCTGTAGCACAATTGTAGGTAATGAATGCAGTAAGGTGGCAATGCGGTTAATGATCGCTTCTCGTTCGGCTTTGGCGCGGACTTCGGTGAAGAGATTACTTTGGGCGATCGCCACTGATAATTGCTCTACTACCATCTGCACTGCTTCTAGTTCATATTCAGAAATAAAACGAGTTTTGGCGTTATGAGATACCAAAAGTCCCCACAGTTGATCTTGATGAAAAATGGGTGCTACTAAAGAAGACTTGACACCCATTGCCGTTAGATATTCGGCATGACATGGATCTAAGGGGCGATAATGGATATCCTGTGATTCAGGCTCTCCTGTGTGTGAATTATTTAGGGGACTATGACCAATCTGCCGCATATCGACATTGACAACAGAACGTACCCGTGACTTAATAAATAGTTCACGGGCATGGGGCGGAATATCATCAGCTGGAAAATTTAGTCCTAGCAGCGACGGTAAACTATTTTCATATATTGACTCAGCTACAACCTGACCGCTAGCATCGGCATGAAATTTATAAATCATGACTCGGTCAGTTCCCAGTAATGCACAGACTTCCGCTGTGGTTGTCGTGAGAATCTCCTGTAACTCTAGTGTTTGACGAATACGATTTGTAATACGACGCAATACACTTTCTTGATCCAGATTTGCCCGCAAGTTTGATTGAGCGATCGGGGACATGGCTTTTAATTAATAAATTTTAGAAAAATAAAATTAGATTTCTATAAATCTAAAAACATTCTGAAATTTAATTAATGGGTTTGTCCACAGTAAAATCACTAGCAAAATATCCCAAAGGAAATTATGTTTGTTTATTGAAATTTTACGTCTTAAAGTTAAAACTAATTTATTGCTAAGACTGGATGAAGTGATTAATAAAGCTTTACCTGAAAAATAGCATATTAAATCTTGTAATAAACAGGAACTGGAAAGTCAAAAAGAAAGACGCTATGTACATTGCGCCTTTTTATTTATGTCTTTTGACTGATCACAATTTCTAGAACTGTGAGGTACGGCAAGAAAGAATAAACCGCCGATAATTTCGTACTTCAGCAGACTAGGAAACGCTGTGTTGTTTGTGAGTTCTCCTTTCAGAAAAACTAAACTTTTGCGCTGTCAGCAAAACGGATTTTTAAATAGTCTTCTTCCATTTTTGCTCCTGACGGTTGTAGGGCTGCCAATGCTTGAGGTAATACCAAATTACGGCGGTGGTTGCCAATAGTGATGTTTAATTCATCACCAGTTTTATTCAGAGTCACCTGATCTTTAGGGATACCGGGTAAATAAAGTTCCAAGCTATATTGGTTCTGTTCTTGCACAATTCTGATAGTCGTTTCTTTGTAATAAACTTGGGTTGGATCTTCATCTTTATAGAGTGTTTCTTTCAACCTTTCTAAGGCTGCTAAACCACACATTTCCTCAGAAAAAAGCGGAACTTCCTTTACAGGCAGAGGGTGAAAATTATCGTGAATTTCTTGGCGGTATTGCTGTTGATTTTCTTTCCAACGTTGAAAAAATGGAT
>JBBSOP010000607.1:0-2767 GCA_038259655.1 Chroococcales cyanobacterium | reverse complement strand
CTACGCGGGTCAGTGGTCAGTGGTCAGTGGTCAGTGGTCAGTGGTCAGTGGTCAGTGGTCAGTGGTCAGTTGTCAGTTGTCAGTTGTCAGTTGTCAGTCGAGATAAAATTGCTTTCATCTTCAAGTTTGTAAATTGTACGATCGCTTTTACTAATTCTTGTTGTTCTGGCTGCAAGTTTAGTGTTTCTAGAGCCTGATTGATATCATTACCAGAACGTAAGTTATGGGCAAGTTTGGTACGTTGAGATGAATTTAAGACAGCGTTAATTTCTCTATTTCTTCTTTGACGCACTCCCTGAAGTTGCTGACGCTGTTGGGGAGTAAGATTAATATCCGAAAATGAAGCAAAGCTGTTAGTATAATTTGTACCTTGGACAATAACAATACTAGAAGCAACATAAAGTTGTCCAGGTATTGCCCAAGCTATTCCAGGCATGAAGGTGATTAAGGCAAAAATAGTAACAGTTAGTACAAACAACCGTTTTGTAAAGTTAACAACCATATTGAGCAATGCCTAAATCACAACCTAAAAAGTATTATCCGTTGTGAGGGAATCCTAAAAGATAAATTATGCTACAGCGAGTTTGTGCAGGTAAGGCATGAGGAAGAAGCAGGGGAGCAGGGAGCAGGGGGAAAGGAGCAAGATTAAAGATTAGGTACACATCTTTAAATTCAAGGCATTTTCTTACCTTGCACCCCACACCCTGCCCCAATTCCTCTTCCCCATGCCCAGTTACTCTGATCTTTTCATTTTGTTAATTTCCCGTTGCAATTCTTCAATTTGCCGACGTAAATCTGCTGTTTCTTGGTCAGGAGTTTCTGCTGTAACATTGACTGCTCCTGATGCGGGCGATCGCTGATAATTTCCTTGGCGAATTTGCTGATACTCTTGTGATACTGACCAATCTTGTAGGTATTGCAAGCGTTCTACAGGAAAAGGATGTGTCAGCATTGCACCTTGAAAACCAGTGTACATCAAAAATTTATACACTTGGTTTAATCCGTCCTCATCAAGTGCCTGATAGCTTTGCGACTGTTTGATAAATTCTTGTAAACTGCATTCGTTGGCATATTTGATACTACCACCAGTGACTTTCATCATTGAAGAGATGACCAAATTTAAGTCATCCGTTACTAATAAAGCAGCACGATCCGAAGATAACTCGGCTTTACGTCGCCATTCATAAAAAGCCAGCAACAAACCTTGACTGACAAAATCACCAATACCAAATGTCATGTCACCAACTCTAGCGGCAACACTCTTCGCCCATATTGCCATTTGAATTAAAATAGTATGACCACATTTAATATGTCCCAGTTCATGGGCTAGCACCGCCCGAATTTCGGCTTCGTTTAGTAAGTCCAATATTCCTGTATTGATTACTATGTAAGGATGTTCTTGCCCAAGTGCATAGCTATTCGCTTGGGGATTTTGCTCAACAAATAGTGCTGGTTCTGGATAAATGTCCAAATCCCGCACGCATTCTCGAAAAATTTGGTAAATAGTGGAATATTGGCGTGGCCCGACTTGGATGGTGTTGCCCATTAGATAAACTAACTGAGGGCGTTCGGCGAAAAATTCCACAAATTTACGAGCTAAAAAATCAAATCCTGGTAAATTTCGTAAAGCTTGCTCAGCTTGACGATCCAGTGGATGTCTGAAGGCTTCGCTGGAGATTCCTGTGTAAGTTGGCATAATTCAAGGTGTAGGTCAGTGAACAGTTATTAGTTATAAGTTTAGTAACTGGTAACTGATGACTGATGACTGAATAATAGAAGTGGGGCTATTGGAAGTAAAAATCACTTTTTATGGGATTAAAAGCTTGTGATTGAGGCAGAAGTCCATTTGTCACTACATAACTTCCTGCGATCGCAGGAGGGGTTTCCTTCCTGGCCCCATCATTTGACGATGGCTAGGTTGGTAGCACGCGCCTTGCGTCTAGGACGTAGTGCCTTAATTCAAGTTGGGGCAGTTTCTGGCTATCAAGGGCGATATCGCACTAGTTTTGTTGCATCGGCATTGATGTGGCAAGGCGCTGTAATTATTGTTGCCCCAGAGGCAGTACAGCAACGTCTACTACAAGTAGAAATTCCTCGGCTACAGCAGTGGCTACAAGCCCATAAACCAATCAGAACAGGTGACGCTTGGCCAGGTTCTGAGTTCCAAGGACTATTTTTGATTTCCCCTGAGGCTTGGTTAAAAGGACAACTCACATCTTCTAATTCTTTTCCTCCCGCTATTCCTACAATTATCGATGGAGTAGACGATCTAGAAAGTTGGGTACGTCGTCAGCTGACTCAAGATATTCAACCCCATGATTGGGATCAACTCATGCTAGCTTGTCCCCAGCGAGCTGAGGCAATTCGCTCTGCACGGGTGCAACTAACAAAAGAACTATTCCAGCATCCTGCTAATCCCTATGAGTGCTACCTAATTTCTCAGCCAGAAATAGAAATTCTCAACCATCTGTATTCTGCTTTAGATTCAGTACCAGGATTACCAGCTAACTGGCAGCACTTCAAGCAACAATTTGAATATATTTCCTCCCCTACTTCCCCTACTTCCCCTACTTCCTCTGCCTCCCCTGCTCTCTTCTGGACAACTATCGCCCGTCGCCAAGGTTTATTTTCTTTACATTATGCGCCTCTGGAGTTAGGAAAAATACTTGCACCGATTTGGCAAAGACAACCTGTGGTGTTAATTGGCAGCGCCTTAGAACCAGAAACCGAGGCTCCGCTTTTCCGTCAGCGTTTGGGATTAGATGAT
>JBBSOP010000606.1:0-2774 GCA_038259655.1 Chroococcales cyanobacterium | reverse complement strand
GCCAGAATTTTATCGTTGAGAATATACCACTCGATAATGACTGTATGCTCATCCAAAGAACCTTGGAAGGAGTCGAATTTGAACCCATAACCAACAGGTAAGTATTGGTTTTGCAATTCATTACGCTGCTTTCGCAACTGTTGGAGATGTTGTGCAAGTACTTTGGGATTTTCAGCTTTGCAATTTTGGATTTGATATTGTCCTACGGCTATTTCATCCCTGTATTTTTCTAATTGAGTGAATACTTCTGGAGGGAAGATGGTTTTAGAGTCACGTTCAAGGATCTGTTCAACTAAATTGCGGGTTTTACTACGTTCAACATATTCAATTGCTTCGGTAATCTTATTTAATTCTGTGCAAACTTCTACCATGCGGCTATAAACTTGGTTAAACTGTTCCGCTTGTTTACGCTTGCTTTCTTCACCAGATACTATTTCTTCCCGTAAAGATTCTATGGTGGCAATGGCAGACTCAAAAGTTTTGTATGCTGGATCAAACTGGGCTGCGTCTTGATAAGTAATTCCCAGGTTGAATAAAGTTATTACCCAATCTAGAGGCAAAGCTTCAGGAGTTCTGACAGTTAAAGCAGCAGTAAAAGCCGCGATCGCATTTTCGATATTGTCTGCCCTGTCTCCTTATAAGTGGATACACCTGAGTTTTCGCCTCCTAGTATTTCCTTGATTACTCTTTGAATTAAATCCTCGCTCCAGCATCCATCAGCACAATCAACAGCTTCATTGACAATTAATCTAAATTCTGTTAAACGCCTACAGAGACGCACTAGATATTTGGGACGCTTAGAACCCTGGTGTAACTTTCTGAGTAACCAAGGGATTACGCGAAAATTCATGTAATGAGAAATTTGACTGATGTTAACTGAATAGTCTCATTATGCCTTGAATTAATTGGGAATGAGGTAAATCCTTAGTTGAAAGTTTACTTTGCAAAATATTCTTGCCTAAAACACCACCACAAGTTAAGATACACGCTGCTGAGGATTGAGCTAGAAGTTTATCCGTAGATTCCAAAAATAAACCTATAGTATCAAGTAAATTTCTATTATTTACTTGAGCTTCTGCATCACTCAATGCTGCTATGAGGATACGTCTAGCTGTTGAAGGCATATTTTGAAGTTCAACCGCCAGACTTGTTTGATATTCATCTGAGTTATCTGTCAACCATTCAACTATTGCTTCCGCAACTTCGTATAAGGAATCTTCATCCTTTTCACTAGCGTGCAACTCATCAAGGTACTCTTTAATTTGAACAGGAAAATCATTTAGTCCTATAAAGCTTAATACAGGTACTGTTGATGTAGAGGTTAGGATAAATTCCTCCAAGGAGTTTTGAACTGGTGCATTAGGATTTACTGATAGAGCTTGTCCAAATAAATTTAACAAAGCGTAGTTGTCGATTAAAAGCCTAGCATTGCGACGTTGAACATAATTTCGCAATACGTCAAGATTTACACTTGATGACCTAGTATTTGTTGGAACGTCAGCATCAAGAAGAATAGATACCCATACCGAAGTTTCTTCTTGTCTATCCTTGAATGGATTCTGGCCCAAGGAGTTCGTGTAATTTGGGAGTGATGCACCACTGGAAAAAGTTCCTGGCTTCTCGATTGAATCGGTTAAGGTGTTCATCAGCATCTTTGATCTCCGTTATCTTCTCAGTGTGAAAATCAGCGTCTATAAAATAACCCAGTTCATTAGATTCATGTTTTCGTGCAAGTCCGTACCTAGCACTCACTATTGCATCTGCATAACCCAGACGACACACGAAAAGCGAGAAGGCTTCAGGAAAGTCATCTTCCGGCAAGTCCTCGGCTGCGAATATCCCTAAAATTGGGGGTTTAAGTAGCTCCCGCCACGGGCGATTTTCTACGCCAAGCTCGGAACGCATAATTATATCCTGGTATCTTAGTCCAATCCTGGTAAAGTACGACGGTCTGTAGTATTCAATAAGTAAATTAATAGCAGTAGATAATCGGTTTCTAAAATCCTCCCAGCTTTTGTAGTTAAAAGTAGAAAGAGCTATAAAATCACTGGATAAAACAAGCTTCCACTCTCCTGCTTTATCAGCAAACTCATAGGAAAAACCTTGTCCCACTAACACAGGTGGTGAATTGGGTTGTGAGTTAGCCAATAATGACATCTCAAGAGTTCGAGGGGTGCTGAAGAGCGGATAATCTGATCTCACCGCTTCCTGAAAGTCTACAGGAGCTTCCTTCTCGATTTTTAAGATTTTCGGGAACCGAAGCTGACAGATTACTTCCACAAGAGGGTTGCGGGAATATCTGACACGAGTAGATTCGGGGAACTTCATGCAATTATTGAACTTGGCTAGTTGGCGATAGAGAGCAGGGTGCTGTGTATGACAGCAATAAAGGTCTACCAAGGAAATTAAATTATCAGTGAATAACAAGACCCAATAATAAAATTTTGGGCTTGATAAACTAAAGTTAATTGTTTGACTTTTATATAATCTTAATTGTAAGACACAAGATCCTTGCTGTCTTCCGCAGTTATGATGAGCGTTTTATAATCTCTTTACAAAGAACATTTATCATTTTTAAGTCACAAGCGAGCAGGATTAAGACTAGGGGTAATCGTGGTGCTGAGAATCTTTTTGCTTGGCTTACGGCAAATTTACAGGTAGTTATGGGTAAAGTAACATAAATACCTGTATCATTTGTCATACTCATGAGTTCCGAATATTCCGAAGACCGCCTGGTACAACAAACTACCGCTAATTTTTTTGAGCAAACCCTG
>JBBSOP010000605.1:0-2776 GCA_038259655.1 Chroococcales cyanobacterium | reverse complement strand
GCGGGAATGTTCAACGAAGCCGTCACTGTCAACGCTCCAGAAAAATTAGCAGGTGTCGCTGTCCCCAAACGCGCCAGCTACATCCGCGTGATTATGCTGGAATTGAATCGTATTGCTAATCACTTGCTGTGGTTTGGTCCATTCCTCGCTGATGTCGGCGCTCAAACTCCCTTTTTCTACCAGTTCCGTGAACGGGAGATGATTTACGATTTGTGGGAAGCCGCCACAGGCTACCGGATGGTAAATAACAACTATTTCCGCGTTGGCGGCGTGGCTGCTGATTTACCTTATGGTTGGGTAGATAAGTGTTTAGATTTCTGTGAGTACTTATTGCCTAAAGTTGACGAATACGAACGCTTGGTTACTAATAACCCAATTTTCCGGCGGCGTGTTGAAGGTATTGGCACTATTACCCGCGAACAAGCGATTAACTGGGGATTATCTGGGCCAATGTTACGCGCCTCTGGGGTGAAATGGGACTTGCGGAAAGTAGACCATTATGAATGCTACGACGATTTCGATTGGGACGTGCAGTGGGAAACCGCTGGTGATTGCTTTGCCCGTTACGTGGTGCGAATGCGGGAAATGCGCGAATCTGTCAAGATTATTCGCCAAGCTATCAAAGGACTACCTGGAGGCCCCTACGAAAATCTAGAAGCCAAGCGCCTAGCTGCTGGGAAAAAATCAGAGTGGGATGCATTTGATTATCAATACATTGGTAAGAAAGTTTCTCCTACCTTTAAAATGCCCAAAGGTGAAATCTACTCTCGTGTCGAAAGCGGTAAAGGTGAACTAGGAATTTATCTAGTTGGCGATGATAACGTCTTCCCTTGGCGGTGGAAAATTCGCCCGGCGGATTTCAACAACCTCCAGATTGTTCCTGAGTTGCTGCGGGGAATGAAGGTTGCAGATATTGTAGTGATTCTCGGCAGTGTTGACGTGATTATGGGATCTGTAGACAGATAATAGTCATTGGGTGGGCAATACCCACCCAACAACCAGTAATTCTAAGAGCAGGAGCCAATATTTCCTACTGCCTCCTGACTTTCCAGATACATTACCAAAGAAATGGGTCTAAAGCCCCGTGCTTCTAGCACGACTTTAAAGTAATGAGTAATGAGTAAAAATTTCTTTTCTTCAACTTATTACTTTAGAATCCCCGACCGTTTACGGCGGGGAGCATGTCAATATATAAATCTGATAGTATTTACTCACTCGTAGTTGTAGAACTGTGCAAATTCATCCCCATTCAGAATTTGACCCTAGCCCGAATAGGCATATTGAACAGGGTTTACAAAGAGTCCTCGATCGCTTGATCATAAAAATGCATCGGGATGCATTAATTCGCCAAACAACAAATCAACTGAGAGAATCCCTTCAGGTTGATCGAGTGGTTTTGTATTACTTTTACTGGAAATGGCAGGGGCAGGTAACTTTTGAATCCTTAAGTGATGATAAATTTTCTATATTAGGTTCAACTGGTGCGGATAATTGTTTTAATAACGAGTATGCTGCTTTATACTTGGCTGGACGAGTCAGAGCGATCGCTGATATTGAATTAGAACCAATCCAGCCTTGTCATAGAGATTTTCTCCATAGTATCCAAGTGCGTGCTAATTTGGCTGTACCAATTTTGATACCTAGAGGATTATGGGGATTATTAGTAGCTCATCACTGTCAAATGCCTCATTCTTGGTCACAATCAGATATAGAACTGATGCAAACAGCAGCACAAACACTGGCAACCGATTCTAACATCCTAAAAAGTTAAGCTTGAAAATCTTGAAATGGATTCCAATCCGGCGCTGTGTGCAGCTATAACTAATTGCATTGCAGCCAGTCCTCAAAGGCGAATTACTTTTGCTGAATACATGGACATGGCGCTATATCACCCTGAACACGGCTATTATTCCAGTAATGCCGTCAAAATTGGGTTTAAGGGTGGTGATTTTTTCACTTCATCTAATCTTGGCGCTGATTTTGGCGAATTACTAGCAGCACAATTTGTGCAAATGTGGGAGATTCTAGGGCAACCTGTACCCTTTTCTCTGGTAGAAATGGGAGCAGGACAAGGATTGCTGGCGTTACATATCCTCGAATGCCTGAAACTGCATTACCCAGATTTTTTAGCTGTGCTGGAGTACTTGATTGTGGAGAAATCCCCAACATTAAGGCAAGAACAGCAGCAGCGCTTGCCAGATTTTCCTGTACGTTGGTGCAATTTAGAGGAGATACCCACTAATGCAATTACTGGCTGCTTTTTTTCTAATGAATTAGTGGATGCTTTACCAGTGCATCAATTTATCTTGGAGGCGGGGAAACTGCAAGAAATTTATGTGACAACCCCAGAAGTATTTTCTGGTTCTGTTACCAGGTTTGTGGAAGTCATAGGGGAACCCTCTACCCCGCAACTAACACAATATTTGGATGCAGGGGGTATTGATTTGTGCCAAAGTGTTTATGCAGATGGCTATCGTAGTGAAATTAATTTAGCTGCTCTTGATTGGTTGCGTATAATAGCAGACCGCTTGCAGAAAGGGTATGTGTTAACAATTGATTATGGCTACCCCGCCAGCCGTTATTATAATCCCAGGCGATCGCAAGGAACGCTACAGTGCTACTATCACCATCGTTACCACAATAATCCTTATATCAACGTCGGCCAGCAAGACATCACCGCCCATGTTGATTTTACAGCTTTAGAGCGATCGGGTCAGGGGTACGGTTTAGAAAAAGTCGGGTTTACGCAGCAGGGTTTATTCTTAATGGCTTTGGG
>JBBSOP010000604.1:0-2787 GCA_038259655.1 Chroococcales cyanobacterium | reverse complement strand
CTCGCTACCGCTTCGCTATCGCTTTTAGCGTCTCCCCTTCTCCCAAAGGGAGAGGCTAGCGCCAAGGGAGAAGACCGCGCTAACTCACTACAAACCTTTAATTATTTGCGCCGTCCTACTTAGTTGAAATTGTGAGGAGCAAATAAGTAGCTAGCTAAAGGGAAATGCTTGTAACAGCATCGTTAACTGGAACTTCGCTATAGTTAACGGTTAACAGGTAAGGTTAAAAGAAGGAAACAGATGGAAACTAAGCCAAGCAACCCATCGCCAGAACTTACAGAAATTCCTCCTGGCTATCTCAATATCATGGGTTATGTTGATGAGTCGGAGGTAAATGGCCCTGGTTCTCGTGCTGTCATCTGGGTACAAGGTTGTCCGCGTGAGTGTCCTGGCTGCTTTAATCCTGAATCCTGGCCATTTGAGATTAACCAACTGATTGCTGTTGATACCCTGGTCGAGAAGATTTTGAGTAAACCTCAAAATACGGGTGTGACATTCTCTGGTGGAGAACCTTTTTTGCAAGCAACAGCATTAGTATCTCTAGCACGTAAGGTAAAAGCTGCTGGTTTAAATGTCATGTCTTTTACAGGATTCACCTTGAAGCAATTACAGTCAGAATCTGCTCCACCTCATTCTCAAACTCTGTTAGAACAACTTGATATTCTAATTGACGGCCCTTTTGTGGAGTCTTTGGCAATTAACTCTCCTGATTCTCCTGTTTCTTCTAGTAATCAACGGGTTCGTGTCTTAAACCCCGCTTTCGCCGACCAAATTACTTGGGCAAGTGACCAAATAGAAGTCCACATACTCAAAGATGGTAGTCGCATCGTTACTGGCTATCAAGGTGGACTGAAACTAACGTAAATCTTCATTTTGTGATATGTGTTTGTAGTAAGGACTTTAGTCCTTATTTTTTTAAGCACTAAAATCATTACTACGAACCTCATCTAGGAATTACAAATTCCGTGTAGCGTTACTAAATTCTGCCTAAGTTATGTAGTCCTAAAATAACGCCCACTCCTAAAATATGACCGAAGGCGGTAGTTGCCAATAACGCAGGTAAACCAAAACCACCAAATAAATTAGGTGATGGTAAGGCTGGTTCTGAACTGGGATACTTGATGGTAGATTTGCCAAAGGCAATGGCAATAAGATTGACGAGAATCATAATGATCCCAACTGTAGGACTCCATTGCAGGGGTGTGGTAGCAGCAGCGAGTAAGGTTGAAGTAAGCACCTGATTTGCTCCTGAAATTTATTAACTATTGAAAGTATAATCTGAGAATTACTGAAGCAAATTCAATAAAAAGCCTAATTTTGCATTAATATTTAACACTTATTTTCAATACTTAATCAAATTATCGTCTAGCTGATATTCCCAGCAGCGATCGCTCAAATTGCTAAAATAAAATGAGATTTGTCTAAAACTGACTACTTGTAGTGAATGATGGTGATGAGGGATAGCTTATATGCCAAGCTTAAGTTCAGGTGCGATCGCTCTAAAGATAATTTACACTCAAAGTAATGTCGATTATTTGCAGCTTCTGTTATGTCCTCAACTCTAGATTCTTTGCCACCTGCTCTCGCTAAAATTGTCCAGCGCTTTCAACGTGCTGCTGAGCCGAAGCGACGCTACGAACAACTGATCTGGTACGCTCAGAAGCTGAATGAATTTCCAGAAGCTGACAAGATACCAGAAAACAAAGTTCCTGGCTGTGTTTCTCAAGTCTACATTACAGCAGTTTTAGATGATCATAAAGTTGTCTTTCAAGGCGATTCTGATTCTCAATTAACTAAAGGATTAGTAGGGCTTTTGGTGGAAGGGTTGAAAGGATTAACTCCCACTGAAATTGTCCAACTTACCCCAGATTTTATTCAGGCAACCGGTTTAAATGTCAGTCTCACACCTTCCCGCGCTAATGGATTTTATAACATTTTTAAAACCATGCAAAAAAAAGCGTTGGAATGTAAGTTAGATATGCCTAACTAACACAAATGCGGGATAGTGAATATCCCAAATTCAAGGTTAGGAGTGAGAAATATAAAACTCCTAACTTTCCAGTTTTAATAACAATAAACATTTAGCTAAATGTCAACTAATTTATTATCAACTGATAATTCTGTGGAATTTGGCGGAGTAGTTCAAGAATATACGTGGTATTGGGAAAATAAACCATTGCGCGTTATTTATGAAACTCTTGGTAAAGGTTCACCAATATTACTACTCCCGGCTTTCAGCAGCGTTTCAACTCGTGGGGAAATGGGGGAACTAGCTAAATTACTAGCACCTCACTTTCAAGTTGTAGCAGTAGACTGGCCTGGATTTGGGCAATCTTCTCGCCCTAGTTTAGATTATCAGCCAGAAATATATCAGCAATTTATAGAAGATTTTGTTAAAGCCGTTTTTAAAACAAAAATTGCTGTATTGGCGGCTGGACATGCTGCTAGTTATGTATTGCAATTAGCACTAAAACAGCCTACTGTCTTCTCGCAAATTGTATTATTAGCGCCCACTTGGCGCGGTCCTTTGCCCACAATGGGGGCAAATCAGCAAATAGCTGGCATGGTGAGAGGATTAGTGCGATCGCCTATACTTGGTCAAGTACTTTATCAACTTAACACTACACCATCTTTCTTAAGTTGGATGTAAGCTGTTAAGCATTTAAATAGGGTATAATTAAAGACTTAATTCAGTCAATAAATGGAAGAATGCCAGCAAGAAATCATTTAAGTTCCCAGCAAATAGAGAAACTACAAAAAGCTTTAAAAGTGGAAGAGAATGGAGAT
>JBBSOP010000603.1:0-2789 GCA_038259655.1 Chroococcales cyanobacterium | reverse complement strand
CACCGTAGCTCCGCTTCGGAGAGGGGTTGGGGAGAGGTTCATCAAACTCACGTAGTATTTAATTCATAACGAATGCTCTGCGTACCTACCCTTCTCCTTCGGAGACGCTACGCGAACGGGAACGCCTAACGGCGAATGCGCTTACCTCAGGGCGACGGCAGTTGCTACAAGTCGGGGAACCCGCCCAACACACTGCCTCCCCTTTGCGTTTAAATTTTAACTCTCAATTCGCCACGACTAAAGCCTTGACTACAAAACCTCAAAACTAGCTTAAAAAAGTACTAGCCTCCTTTTCAAAGGAAGCTAGAGTTATTTAATCGTCATTCATAATCACAACCAAACTATGATTTTGCTTGAGTTGCGAGTAATTGCTTGCGATTTTCACGAAGATCAGCATGACTACGCTCTGTAGGATAAGGGACATTTTCACCCTTAACACCAGACCAAAGCACACGGTTGAATTTTTCCGGATCAAGCTTATCTTCAACTTCAAAGTAGAAATCTTTGGTTGCTTGCGCCCACCACTGTTTGTTATGCAAGGATGCAATAGCAGCAGCCTTTTTGGCATTGGAGTTTCTGCAAGCTGGCACAAGGTTAGGATCTACAGGTTCAGCACACAAGTTGCCAGGTACAACAGCTGTGTAAGAGGTAAAGTCAGGCTCTCTAGTGAATGCATCCGCCATTGGCTTGGCATTGGCATCATTCATGCCTAAGTAGCCGATTCCCAATAAATCCTCCATTGTCCGTAGCACATTCACAGTGTTGTAGTTAGTGCTGATGAGGGTTTTTCGCTTGGTGTATGGCGAGATAATATAAGCTACCGAACGATGACTGTCAACGTGGTCGGGGCCATTTTGGCAATCATCTTCTAGCACAACAATCGCAGTCTCTTTCCACAAAGGAGACTTGGAGATTTTCTCTACCAATAAGCCAACGGCATAATCATTATCAGCCATTTGCAACTCGGCAGTATTTAAACCAGCCACAGCGTTGCCAAAGTTACCAAAGTGGTCATGAGGCAGACGCACCATCGTCAAGTTAGGTAATTCATTTCTGGCTAAATAGCTGTCAATATCGCGGGCAAACTCATTGTATAGGTAGATGTCTGAGTTCTTCTGATCGTATCCCCGGAAATAAATGTCAGTTTTATCCAACAAGACAGTTTTTGCAGCTACCGCTTGACGAATATTATCAGCAGCAGGAATTGGGGAAATGGGAACGTAACGCGGGTTACTAGGATCGGGTTGTGTGGCATCTTCTTGAGAAGTACTGTAGTTACCATCAACAAAGAAACCGTAATTACGTACAGTTTTACCAGCACGTAGTACTGCATCCCAAAGATAGCCGCCGATAACATCTGATTCTAATTCGCCATCGCCCGCAGGGGCGTTTACATCTCTATCTCCAGGCAAAATCGCAGATTGTCCAGAAGGATCTAAAACTCCTGTTACCCGTGTATCAAATTGAGAAGGGTTAGAAGATGTTTGTGGCAAAACAAGGTTGATATTACGGTTAGTACCTTCATAGTCGTAAGTTAGACCGTTAAACCCAGCGTTACCATAAAGTACCGACTGAGTTTTTTCAGTATAATCAGTAGTCCGACCGTAAGTAGACCAGTTCCAGCCCACACCGCTGGACTCACCAGAATCGTAGAAGTTATCAAAAGTTACAAAGTCAAGAGCTAACTTGTGATGGTTGGGTGAAATGGGTTGTGGAAATAAAGCTAGTGCTGGATCACCGTTACCAACGGGTAAATCGCCTAGTATTTGATCATAAGTGCGATTTTCTTTCAGCACGTAGATTACGTGTTTAATCTTACTTTGTAAGAATCTCATTGTCCGGTCAGGACGGCGATTGTAGAAACCGTTGTTTTTGTCTACTAGTGCCGAAAGGCTAGTTAAAGTTCCGCCCTTGGGAATTGGAATAATGGCAATTCCAGCTTTTTCTAAAGCCCAGTTGTATTCGTTTCTAAAAGTGGTGTTGCGTGCTTCTCCTGCTTCTGTCGTCCGGTTATGTGAAGGGTTGGGGCCAGAGTTGCTTTTAGCATTGACAACGTATAGCTTTTGACCATCTCTACTGACACTGACAGAATTGGGATACCAGCCAGTGGGGATACGTCCAGCCACTCGACCAGAACGCAAATCTACGACGGCAACAGCATTTTCACCGCCTAAGGTAACGTACAGCGTGCGTCCATCTGGATTCAGCGCTACAGAGTTAGGATTTGCTCCTTTGTACTTGTCATTTGGTCGAGATAAAGAAACGGTTTGGACAACAGTGTTGCTATTGGTATCAATGACGGAAATCGAGTCACTATTACCATTAGCTACATAAAGACGATTTTGATCAGGTGAGAGCAATATTTTGTTTGGTTGGCTCTCTACAGGTATACGAGCAATTTCCCCAGAGGTAATACCAACAGCTAGTACTTCGTTATCGCGCTGGCTGCTAATAAAGACTTTCGCGGCTGCACCGTTTTCTGTACTTTTGAGGGCTACATCAAAAGGAAATTCCCCGGTTGCTACTTTATCACCTGGCTTGAAGAACTTAATTTCTTGGAGTATCTTGCGATTAGCAGTATTTACAATCGATATGGAGTCGTTCTCAAAATTAGCTGCTACTAAAGTCTTACCGTCTTTACTCACAGCAAGACCTGCAACTACTGCTCCTGTGGCTACAGTTTGAGCTGGTGTATCCTTTAACAAACCACCGTCGTAGCTAGGGAAGGGCGCAGTTTGGTTGGAATTGTGACCTAGCAAAATAAAAGGGGCATCGGGCAAGTACTGACT
>JBBSOP010000602.1:0-2797 GCA_038259655.1 Chroococcales cyanobacterium | reverse complement strand
TTTCAACAGTATCCAGGGTTGTATCCTACACTTGCGAAGAAAATTCTCAAGAATGCTCCTTACCAAAGTGTAGAGGATGTATTGGATCTTCCAGGACTGAGCGATCGCCAAAAGCAACTTCTGCAAGCTAACATGGATAACTTTACCGTGACAGAATTTGAACCTGCCTTTAACGAGGGAGACGATCGCATTAATAACGGTATCTACAGATAACTGTATTTGCAGTTATCTGTAAACAATAGCAATCTGCTCCATCTTTTAGGAGTGAGATGCAAATTTATGAGTTTAGGAGTTATGAATTGTGTATTCATAACTCTTAAACTCTAATTCTTAACTTCCAACTCCCCCATTACCTTGCCTGAAATAGATATTCCTAGCCAATTTGATGTCTTAGTAGTCGGCGCTGGTGCGGCTGGGCTGTACACGGCTCTTTGCTTACCAGAGTACTTGCAAGTCGGCTTGATTACCAAAGAAACTGTTTCTTTGTCTGCTAGTGATTGGGCTCAAGGTGGGATTGCTGCGGCGATCGCCCCGGAAGATTCCCCTTCACTGCACATTGAAGACACAATAGAAGCAGGTGCTGGCTTGTGCGATCGCCCAGCAGTAGAATTCCTTGCTCAACAAGCACCTAGCTGTATTCAATCCCTGCTTAACCTGGGAGTCGCTTTTGATCGACATGGTAAGGCTTTAGCTTTAACTTTAGAAGCTGCCCATTCGCGTAACCGTGTGCTTCACGCTGCTGACACTACAGGTAGAGAGGTAACTACTACCCTGACTGCCCAAGTATTACGCCGTCAAAATATTCAAGTCATCCAGCAAGCTTTAGCGTTGAGTCTATGGTTAGAACCTCAAAGCGGTCATTGTCAAGGAGTTAGTCTATTTTATCAAGGTAAAATCCAATGGGTAAGAGCTAGTGCTGTTGTACTAGCAACCGGTGGTGGGGGTCAAGTATTTGCCCAAACCACTAACCCAGATGTGAGTACAGGCGATGGGGTAGCAATCGCTTGGCGCGCTGGTGCTATCCTCCGCGACTTAGAGTTTGTCCAATTTCACCCCACCGCTTTGACTAAACCCGGTGCTGATCGCTTTTTGATTAGTGAAGCTGTCCGAGGGGAAGGCGCACATCTTGTAGATAACCAAGGCCGACGTTTTGCTTTCGATTATCACCCTGCTGGTGAACTCGCACCTAGAGATGTAGTCAGTAGAGCAATTTTTAGCCATTTACAACAGACTGCTGCCGATCCGACTACTGCCCATGTGTGGCTGGATATGCGCCCTATCCCTGCTGAAAAAATTCGTCACCGTTTTCCCAATATCATTAAAGTTTGTCAACATTGGGGCGTTGATGTTTTTAATCAACCAATTCCCGTAGCCCCTGCTGCCCATTATTGGATGGGTGGTATTGTCACCGATTTAGTGAATCACACCAACATCCCAGGTTTATATGCGGTGGGAGAAACAGCTAGTACTGGAGTGCATGGTGCGAATCGTCTAGCAAGTAATTCCTTATTAGAATGCATTGTTTTTGGGGCGCAGATGGCTCATCTCAAGGATGAAGTCACAACGATAGAGCATGAAGTCAAAGCAGCTAAATTCAGCTTTCATCCTTTAACCTTTACTCTTGCTGATAGTGATTGGCAAATCCAGCAAACACAACTAAAAGCATTAAGAGAGAAGTTACCGCGCCTAGTGTGGCAAAGTGCTGGTATCTGTCGAGAACAGTCAGTTTTAATAGAGGCGATCGCGACTGTTGAATCTTGGCAACAAGATTTTGCCGCTTTGCCTTTGAGTCAGTTTTTGCTTGTTTTGCGTCCCAATGAACCCGTTAAGTTCGACATACCAGACGCTGAAAAACAAATGCGACTCTGGGCAGAAACTCGTAACTTACTAGATGTAGCCTATTTAATTCTCAAAAGTGCTGTTTTTAGGACTGAAAGTCGAGGAGGACACTATCGCTTAGATTATCCTCAACCAGACCCAGATTGGCAAGTTCACACGCTTGTACAAAAGCATCAATGGTGGAAGTCTGTAGTTTCAAACAAGTAGATGCAGGAACTCGCGCAAGACACTTATCTTGGCAGCAATGGACTCACCACGTCACTGACTCCTAAATTTATTTATGGGTTTTTTAATTTTTAATTTTTAATTCCCCAAAGGGGCTGACTCTTAGGAATAGGTAACTTTTCAACGAGTACCACTACCATGTAGACTATCAGGGCCACCATGATTGGGTGGAACGAACAGATCATGTGAACCCTGAAAATCAACACTAGAACTTGTTGAGCGATCGCTGCTAGTAGTGTTTAAAATATCAGCAGTTAGAGTATTAAAATTTACCGTAGCATCAGCAATTTTTGGAATAATTATGTAAGCACTGATACAAAGTATCATAGCGCTAGTGATTCTTAAATTAGTTCTCATAAGTTTTTGTGAATTACCTCAATTCTGATTTCATCGAGTGTCTTTTGTGATCTACAGCAGGTTGAGTTATTTTTTCCGAAAAATTAAGTCTTGATGAAGTTTTTGTTGTGAATAGATAACTAGTTAACCAAAAAGTAATTGATCCTAACTTGCATCTCAGTTGCAAACTATGGTCTGAAAATATACTTGACATTCCAGAAATACAGTCGATTAGCAAGTTTTGGCATCAGTCTTAGGTTAGAGGTGGTAGGCTTCTCAATTTAAAGATGTCGATTAATTTCTGTAGAATAATTAATATTACCAAACAATATAAAAAAAATATAAACTTTTTGCGTAAAAACACTATCAATTACTGAGTAATAGAGGTTGACAAATC
>JBBSOP010000601.1:0-2815 GCA_038259655.1 Chroococcales cyanobacterium | reverse complement strand
TGATGATGGAAATATCCATCCCACGGATTTGATCGATGCTGTCGTATTCAACTTCTGGAAAAATGAGTTGTTCTCTCACACCCAGAGTATAGTTGCCGCGACCATCAAAGCTTTTAGGACTAACGCCGCGAAAGTCTCTAATCCTGGGCAATGCCAAGCTAATGAGTCGATCAACAAATGCGTACATCCGTTCGCCTCGGAGCGTCACCATGATGCCAACAGGCATCCCTTGACGAATTTTGAAGCCAGCGATCGCTTTTTTCGCCCGTGTGACTACTGGCTTTTGACCAGTGATCAAGGCAATTTCGCTTAAAGATGCTTCTAAGGATTTAGCATTTTGCGCTGCTTCCCCTAAACCTCTGTTAATAGTCACCTTCAACAACTTTGGTACTTGATGTACATTAGTGTATTGAAACTGATTAGTCAGTTTAGGGACGATTGTCTCTTGGTATAAGTTTTTGAGTCTTGTTGTTGCCATAGTTTTTATCCTGATTATCCCTGGGCTTGGTCAGGGAGCCAAACAAGCATGAAGGATTAAGTATAAAAGATAACTTTATTATTTATCCCTCAGACTTGGTTATTTATCCAGAATCTCGCCAGTTTTCTTGAGTTTTCTGACCTTTTTACCTTCTGGTGTAAAGGTATAACAAACACGACTCGCAACGTTTTGCTTGTTGGAATAAAGCATTACATTGGAGCTATGAATGGGAAATTCTTGGGTGAGAATACGCCCTGATTCACCTTCTTGTTGGGGTTTAACGTGCTTGGTTTTAATATTTACGCCTTTGATTAAAACCTTGCTGAGTTGGGGAAGTGCTTTAATAACTTCACCAACCTTCCCTTTATCTTTACCGGCAATTACCTGTACAGTATCACCAGTTTTGACGTGCATTTTGTAGAATACTTTGGGCTTATTGTGTTTGGTTGCCATTAAAGCACCTCCGGAGCCAGAGAAACAATTTTGGTGAAGCTTTTATCGCGTAGTTCCCGCGCTACAGGGCCAAAAACCCGTGTGCCTCTAGGATTACCATCTTTGTTGATGATTACTGCCGCGTTATCGTCAAAGCGAATGGTCATACCGCTGTCCCGACTAATATGATGACGGGTTCGGACGATCACTGCTTCTACGACATCAGATTTTTTGATTGCCATGTTAGGAATAGCATCTTTAACAACAGCAATAATTTTGTCGCCAATGAAACCATAACGTCTATTGCCTCCGCCTAAAACGCGGATGCACATTAGTTTACGAGCACCGCTATTATCTGCGACATTGAGGTAAGTTTGGGGTTGAATCACAATAGGTCTCCCTTGTTTAAGTTGTTAGTTAGATAACAACTATTAAGTTGTAGCTTTGGCGTTCAGGATTTCTGTGACTTGCCAGCGCTTGGTTTTGCTCATGGGTCTAGTTTCCTGAATCCGAACGCGATCGCCCACTTTGCAGTTATTATCTTCATCGTGGACTTTATAGCGCCGGGTTTTAACTACAATCTTGCCGTACTTGGGATGGGGAGCGCGGTTTTCGATAGCAACTACCACCGTTTTTTGCATTTTGTCGCTCACTACCAAGCCAACTCGTTCTTTGATTGCCATAATCTCCTACTTTTCTTCTTGAGGCGGTTGACTTGCTGCCCGTTTGCGCTCTGTCTCTACTGTGAGCAATTGTGCTAGACGATGCCTAGCATGTCGGAACTGGTGGGGTTTTTCGAGTTGTCTTGTGGCTTTTTGCAAGCGCAACTGAAATAGTTGTCTTTTAATAGCGAGAATTTCTTGAGATAGTTTCTCGTCACTTAATTCTCTAGCTTCTGAAATCTTGGGAAGAGGCATAACCTACTCCTGCTCCTGTGGTTGAGAGCGCACAATAAATTTAGTTTTTATTGGCAACTTATATGCAGCTAAACGCATAGCTTCACGGGCTATTTCTTCAGAAACGCCAGCAATTTCAAACATAATTCGCCCTGGCTTCACTACTGCTACCCAATATTCTGGCGAACCTTTACCAGAACCCATCCGGGTTTCAGCAGGACGCATGGTTACAGGTTTATCAGGGAAAATCCGAATCCAGATTTGTCCACCCCGACGGATATAACGGGTCATGGCTCGCCGTGAAGCCTCAATTTGGCGGGAAGTTATCCAAGCTGGTTCTTGAGCTTGGAGTGCAAAATCACCAAAATTAAGGGTGCTACCACGGCTGGCTAAACCTTCCATCCGTCCGCGTTGTTGTTTACGAAATTTAGTTCTTCTAGGACTTAACATGACTAGGTACTAGGGATTAAGAATTAGGAATTAGAAATTAGGAATTAAGGACTCGAATCTAGTATTTTTCTAGTCTCTAGTCTCTAGCCCCTAGCCCCTATCCTTCATTTGATCGATCTTCAAATTGCTGGCGACGGCGTTGTTGTTGACGACGACGAGGTTCGCGATCACGTGTGTTTGGTGCAGGTGTCGTTTCTTCTTGTCCAGGAATAATTTCTCCTTTAAATACCCACACTTTGATGCCTAAAATGCCGTAAACCGTTTTGGCTGTGCAGTAAGAGTAATCAATATCAGCTCTTAAGGTATGTAAAGGCACTCTACCTTCACGAGTCCACTCTGTCCGGGCAATTTCTGCACCGTTGAGCCGCCCGCTGACTTGAATTTTAATTCCTTGGATGCCGGCTCTTTGGGCGCGCTGAATTGCTTGGCGTACTACTCGTCTAAAAGAAACTCGACGTTCTAATTGTTGAGCAATATATTCACCAATCAAGTAAGCATCAGCATCAACTCGTTGTACTTCAACTACGTTGATCCGAATTTGGCGATTACCGCCCAATAG
>JBBSOP010000600.1:0-2818 GCA_038259655.1 Chroococcales cyanobacterium | reverse complement strand
GGTCTCCCCAAGTGGAGCAACTGCCGTCGGAGAACTGTCATCAACTCACGCGCATTCATGAGCGAAAATGCGGTGTAGCTTTGCTTCCCGCATTATTCGCGTCCCACACTTCTAAGAGTAAGATGTGGGACTTCTGCTGAAAAAGTTAAACAAATAAAAACAAACAACTACTAAAAATATGTTGAACTTCGTAAAACATCAATTCACAGGTTTGACTGATACCGTTTTTTCCCTTTCATCTACGGTAATCTGCGCCAGCCCAAATTGTTCAATAACTGCTGCATTCGTCGTCAAATGAGTAGTTACCTCAGCCACCCTATACTGACTCACCACAGATGTTAAAGCAGCTGGTAACAGTAACTGATCAGCTAAATGTTCATCGACTGGTGCGCCTGTTTGATGAAACTTCAATAATTGTTCGCAAGCAATTTCTGCCACTTTTTCAGATGTCAACCGCAAACGTCCAAAGCCACCAAATCCAGTTAAGCTGTTTTGATATTCAGCAGTCAAAAAAATCCCGGCTCCTGGTGCTACACCTTTCTCTCTCAAAGCCTGGACAGTAGCTTTTAATCCTGCTGCTTGTAATAAATTCTCAGCACGATTCGCCATCCGTTGGGGAATATGTGAAGGCAGTTCTGTTGCTACTGCTAATCCTCGCACTTGTTGTAAATCTCCGCGTTCTAGCAAGTTGATACTACCGAGTTTAGTACCACCATTCACCCGCATTTTCACTTCTCCTCCTCCTTGGGGATACCAGCCCCAAGCAGCGAGTTTAACTTCGGTCTTTACCCCCATTCGCTCTAACATTGACAAATAAACCTGCTCGATGTATGTCATTGTGGGGCTAAAAATAACATGAGTTCCACCTCGGAGCGTTACTTCGGAATCACCAGTTGCCAAAGCTAAAGGTAAGAGAATTGTTTGTAAAACCAAGGTAATAGCGCCAGCAGAAGTACCCTGTCGCGCTTCACTGACATCAAAGGTATAAATTCCTGCTTGTACAGAACTACCAGGAATAAATTCCAACGTCATTGAACCCAAAGCATCACCGCGCAATTGGGCATGACAAATTCTTGCCGCAGCTTGAACTGCTGTCAAGTGTTGCGCTGCTAGTCCTGGCTTTTTGCGTCCAGCCCGAATCCTATTAATCCGTATGGGTACGCCTGTAATAGCGGCTAGACTTAGGGAACTGCGGAGAACCTGTCCGCCTCCCTCACCGTAGGAACCATCAATGTCAATCATGAGCTAGGTTGGATGTTGAGCTACTTGGGCGCTGGGGTTTACCCGTTGCAGCAACTCTCGTCGAAGTGGCTTGATTTTGGATTATACCCGTATCTGTTGAAATCAAAGCACCAATTATAGATGAATATCTACATCTTTAGCTTCCTAATTTTAAATTTGGAATTGAAGAACCTTACTTTTACCAGGATTCATCAATCCATGAGGGTCAACCATTTCTTTAAATTTTAACTGCTCAGGGTCAATTACTTTTCTGCCGCCGTCTTCAATAATATATGTGTGGGGATTAGCAATTATTACGCCTTGCTGTTCGTGGTAATTGATAATCTCGTTGAGGCGTTCTTCTGTTGTGTAGCGCACAAGTTGTAAAGCACCGGGAATTACTTTACCATTGACTCTAAAAAATTCTAGATGCATCATGACTTCATCATCAAAGTAATTATATAGATGCTCTATTAGTTGCAATTGAGGATCATCGAGGAACATACTTTGCAAGTAAGTAATGGAAGTATCTACAGTCCTAGCGTGGAGAGTAGTGTGGTTCCAGGTAAATTCTGCCAAGTTCGCGCCTTTTCCTGTTTCCTGTATTGGTTTTTGATAGGTAATTTGGCCACCATACTGCTGCACTAATCCCGGTAATGATTCCAAGGCGGATTCAGCAATGATTAAAAATGCTGGGTGAGTACCTTCAGGAAGATATTGGTGCAGGGCGTGAAAGTATTGTGGAATCTGGGATGCAAAGATGGTAATTAATTTTTTGATCATGCCATCAGCATTGCCCAGGGCTTGTCCAAACTTGGCTGCGGTCATAAAATCACCAAAGGTAACAATGACTTCTACCCAAGGATAAGCAGCGCCCAAAGGAATTTCTACTTCGGTGATGATGCCATTAATTCCCCAGGCATGGTTAACTTTTTGTACATCGTCACCACGTAATTCAATAACACGGGGTTCATCTTCTAAGGTTACAACTTTTAGTGCCAAAAGATTGCCGCGATCGCCTAGTAAGCCATATTGAATTGAACCAATTCCTCCACTACCACCAGCAATAAATCCGCCAATTGTCGCTGTGCGGTACGTTGAAGGAGTCATCCGCATTTCCCAGCCGATTTTTTGGGCTTGTTTATCTAAAGCTGCCAATTTTACCCCTGCTTCTACCCGCGCCACTCCTGGTTTTACCCAAAGAATCTCTTGCATTTTGGTCATATCGACAATTACCCCACCGTGCAAGGGTACGCATTGCCCATAATTCCCAGTACCAGCACCCCGCACGGTTATAGGTACGCGATGTTTAGCACAGGTTGCTGCAATTTTTAAAACTTCTTGTTCGTTGGCAGGACGTACTACTATATCTGCAACTTTTCCTGCTAATTTTGGTGTTAGTACTGGGCTAAAAGTGTGGTAATCTTGGGACAATTTTTCTACTTGGTGCGGATCTGTAATTGTCTCTATGTCTGCAAAAGCAGCTATTAGGGTATCTAAATTGATTGAACTCATAGCTTAAGCTGTTATGCATTTAAATTGTGATAACAGCGTCGCCTTTATTTTTGAGTTTTCGTCCCCATTTAATAATTAACTC
>JBBSOP010000599.1:0-2876 GCA_038259655.1 Chroococcales cyanobacterium | reverse complement strand
TCAGCACGTTGGTTTTGTTTTTCTTCAGGTGTGGGTAGTAATTCCCCTCTTAAATTAGCCCAGCGTAACCAAATTGCATCAATACCTTGATAATTTCCTGGCCAAAGCTGCAATGCTAATCCTAAAGATTTACTCACTAACTGATTTTGAGTATTTGGTGTAATTGGTTGATATTCACTTTGCTGAATCGAAAAACCAGCCAAATCATCAGAATTAAAGGGGTCATACCAAAAATATTCAGGTACGCGCATTCGATTTTGATAAATCAGCTTTTTTTCATTTTTATCTGCGGCAGCGGTACTGTCAGACAATAACTCTATGACTACATCTGGTGCTTTTTCTTCTTCCCAAACTACCCAACTGCGACGTTCTCCTTTTGGGACTCCTAACACAACAAAAAAGTCTGGCCCTTTAAAATCTTTGTTCCGCACCTGCGCCATACTGTAGTAGACAAACATATTACCGCCTACATACCCATCTTCTCGTTGGTCTAACCAGGGAATTAAGCCGTTAATCAGCAAGTCCATTTGGGCTTTATGCCTGGCGCTTTCCATCGGGATACCGTCATCAAATGGTAATTGTGCTTGGGTAGGAGGAAGTTGAATATCTGGTGCAGCTAGAGTAGTTTCTGACATAGCTTTTCACCTCTAAAGTATTTCCATGTTAATTAGGAATTACGTAAAAAGTTCTTCATTCAGGAGTTCTAAACAAACTCAATTACCCCAGTTCCTGACTCAGGCTATAAATTTTCTGCGTCTCTAGACTCCCTTCTACAGAAGAAGGCAATTGACCTTTGGGTATTGTCTGCCGATCTAGTTGGACTTGCAAATTACTCAGGGGATCACTACCAGGAGAAATTAGAAATTCCAACTTCTGGATGTAAGGCACTGTTGCTAGGTTATCCAAAATTTGGAAAATTGCTTGTAAGTAAGGATGACCACTTTGGCGATACCAATCACAAGCAGCAACTTTTGGTTGATCAAAACCTAGATGCACCGTCAAGGATGGCTCATCAAACAAAGCTAGCCCCAAAGGACGCGCTTCTTCTTGCAACAGTAAATGATGGTCTTTTGCTAAATGTCGCAATTTTTCTAAGCGTTCATAGCGTTCTGTTACTGCTTCTGGGTCATCTTGCCAACGAATTGCCACTGTTACTAGATAAGTTTGTAGCAGCATGTGACCTAGCTTTTTCGCCTTTGTTGCTAAGTAATAAGAATTGTAGTCATTTGCCTCAATTAACAACGGTACGCGATCAACTACTTCTAATCCGTAACCTTTGACTCCGGCGATTTTGCGGGGATTATTGGTAATCAGACGAATTTTTTTAACGCCCAAATCCATGAGCATTTGCGCCCCCATGCCGTAATCTCGCAAGTCGGCAGGAAATCCTAAGCGCTCATTCGCCTCTACTGTATCCAGTCCCATATCCTGCAATGAGTAGGCTTTTAGCTTATTAATTAAACCGATGCCTCGTCCTTCTTGCCGTAAATAAACTACTACACCTTGGCCAGCAGTCTCAATCATTTTCAGTGCTGCTTGTAGCTGCATTCGACAATCGCAGCGTAAAGAACCTAAAGCATCACCAGTTAAACATTCTGAATGCATCCGCACCATGACTGGCTCATCTTTAAAGTGAGCCGGGTCGCCCTTGACAATGGCAACGTGTTCGGTGTTATCTAAGGTGTGACGATAGGCATAAATTTCAAATTGACCGAACTGACTAGGTAACTTGGTAACAACCTCACGATACACTAGGCGATCGTGCTTGAGGCGATAACTGATTAAATCGGCAATACTGATAATTTTTAAATTGTGATGTCTTGCATAATCAAATAACTGCTGCAAGCGTGCCATTGAACCATCAGGGTTTTGAATTTCACAAATTACTCCAGATGGGTATAGCCCTGCTAATCGAGCTAAGTCTACAGCTGCTTCTGTATGCCCTGCTCGTTTGAGTACGCCTCCTTCCTTGGCTCGAATCGGAAAAATATGACCAGGACGACGTAAATCTAAAGGTTTTGTGGCTGGGTTGAGAGTAACTTGGATCGTGCGGGCGCGGTCTTCGGCTGAGATACCAGTAGTTACGCCTAATTGTGGCCCGGCATCAATACTAACGGTAAAAGCAGTTTGGTTAGTATCTGTAATGTTGCTGACCATTAATGGTAAGTCTAATTCATCCAAGCGATCGCCTGTCATCGCTAAACAAATCAGCCCTCGCGCTTCCACCGCCATAAAATTAATCGTGTCGGGTGTAGCAAATTGGGCAGCACAAATTAAATCGCCTTCGTTTTCTCTATTTTCGTCGTCTACTACCACAACGACGCGACCTGCTTTTAAATCTGCCAAAGCAGCATCAATCGAATTAAATTCAAAGGCTGGGGTTGAGGAGGCAGCACTGTCAATGGTTTCCCCTACTGGAGAATCTGTACCCGTGGAGGGAGAAGTCCTAGCGGAGGCTTCCTGCGAGGAGAACTTCGTAGAGTCTTTTTTGTTAAGGGGAGTAGCATCAGGCTGCCGTATAGGCTTAGACTTTGACACAGAGGATTTCCAGCTACCAAAAGTAAATTTTTTTAACAATTTCTTCTTTTAAATTGTAGCTCGTTTATACGGCAGAGAAGTAGACTAGCAATGATTTGATAACATGGCAAAATTTCTGCCTCTAAAATTGGGGTTTAGTACTACAATGCAACGACAGTTAAAGTTTAAGCTCATCCCACCCCTTGAAGAAGTGGGTTAGCCACCGCCTTCTTGGTGAATCTTGCTGCAATCCAAGTGTAGAGCTAAAACTTTGGCTTGTTGAGATAGTGTCTTTTGCATCTTAATTTCTGGTAGTGGATAAATTGATGACTAGTAACGAATTTGACCAACAGCGGATA
>JBBSOP010000598.1:0-2882 GCA_038259655.1 Chroococcales cyanobacterium | reverse complement strand
ATTGATGGTTATTCCTTAGAAAAACGCTACATCCGCAAAGATGGTGCAATTATTTGGGTAAATCTGACTTCATCAGCAGTTTGGGATGATTATGGACAACCAAAGTATGCAGTGGGCATTGTCGAAGATATTAGCGAACGCAAAGAAGCTGAAGCAACACAATACTTTTTGGTAGAAGCCAGCGCCTTACTAGCATCTTCATTAGATTATCACGTCACCTTAACTGGTGTGGCTAATTTGGCAGTTCCTACCTTGGCTGACTGGTGTGTTGTGGATATTTTCCAAGAAGATTGGTCAAGCCAACAAATTGCCCTGGCAACTGCTAACTTGTCAAAACGCATTAGTCTACAGGAATTACGACAACGTTATCCATCCCCAAATAAGGAACAACATCCCCTGATGCAGCAGGTACGGCAGGGACAATCTGTCTTTTATCCCGAATTTCCCGACGCTATTCTAGCAGAGATAGCGCGAGATCAAACACATCTGCAATTGCTGCAAAGTTTAGGTATTCAGTCGGTAATGGTGATTCCATTGCGTTCTCGTGGGCAAGTATTCGGAGCTATTTCTTTTGTAATGGCAGAGTCTGGCCGTCATTATGAACAAGCAGATTTAGCTTTAGCAGAAGATGTTGCCCGTCGTGCTGCCACAGCGATCGATAATGCCAGATTGTATCAAGAAACTCGGCAAGCACAACAGACAGCTGAACGGGCTGTTAACCGTACACTGCTTTTACAAAGAATTACCGCAGCTCTTTCTCAAGCCCTAACTCCCCAGCAAGTAGCAGATGTGGTGATGAATCAAGGAGTTACCGCCTTGGGAGCAAAAGCTGGTTCTGTGCTTTTACTAACTGATCAAGGTACTGCTTTAAAGATTGTGCAAGCAATTGGGTATCCGCAATCGGATATAGATGCTGTGGAAACTTTTCCTTTAACTGCACCGATTCCCTCAGCGGAAGTAGTCAGAACTGGGGAGCCGATCTTTATAGATAATCAGGCCGATTGGCTGGCAAGATATCCCCATTTAGCCAATATTCCAACTACAAATTGTGATTTTGCCTATGCTTGTGTGCCTTTAATCCAAGAAGGAAAAGCGATTGGTACACTGGGATTGAATTTTGCGATCGCCCAAACATTTGATCAAGAATACCAAGGATTGATGTTGACTTTAGGGCAACAGTGCGGTCAAGCGATCGCCCGCGCTCAACTTTATGAAGCCGAACAAACTGCACGGGAAGAAGCTGAAACAGCCAACCGTATTAAAGATGAATTTCTCGCTGTGCTTTCCCATGAACTCAGAACTCCCCTTAATCCGATTTTGGGATGGGCAAAGTTATTGCGAACCCGCCAGTTTGACGAAGCTACCAAAATCCGGGCTTTGGAAACAATTGAGCGTAATGCCAAGTTACAAACTCAACTGATTGAAGATCTATTAGATGTTTCGCGGATTTTACAAGGTAAGTTGAAACTCAATGTTTCTACGATGGATTTGAGGACAACTATTACCGCAGCCTTAGAAACAGTGCGTTTAGCAGCCGAAGCCAAGTCAATTGAAATTCAAACAGTGTTCAGCCCTGATATCGTACAGGTAATGGGCGATAGCGATCGCTTACAACAAGTAATCTGGAATCTGCTCTCGAATGCGGTGAAATTTACACCCTCAGGAGGACGAGTAGAAATACATTTAGAAAAAATGGGAGTCAATGCCCAAATCCAAGTCATCGATACAGGTAAAGGAATCAGCCCAGAATTTTTACCCTACGTCTTTGATTATTTTCGCCAAGCAGATGCTAAGACAACTAGGGTATTTGGTGGACTGGGACTGGGACTAGCAATTGTACGTCGTTTAGTAGAACTGCATGGTGGTACAATTCACGCAGATAGTCCAGGCGAAGGACAAGGAGCAACCTTTGCAGTTAGACTACCGTTGCTCAAAAATTCCCCATCACCAGTACCAAATTCTGAATCTTCCCCCTTAGAAATCACTACCGAAGACTCATTACTGTCTGGAGTGCAAATTCTTCTAGTGGACGATCAAACTGATGTGCGAGAGTTTTTTACCTTTGCGCTAGAACAGTATGGAGCAACTGTCACAGCAGTAGGATCAGCAAGTGAAGCTTTAACAGTTTTATCCCAATCAAAGCCAGATATTTTATTAAGTGATATTGGAATGCCATTGATGGATGGCTACATGTTACTACGCGAGGTGAGAATGCGATCGCCAGAACAAAACGGCCAAATTCCAGCGATTGCTTTGAGCGCTTATGCGGGAGAATTTAACCAAAAAAAGGCACTAGCAGCAGGATTTCAAAAGCACGTTTCTAAACCTGCGGAACCAATTGAATTAGCAACTGCGATCGTTAATCTGATCAAATGCCAATGAAATGTATTTATCAGTAAAATTTTACAAGTCATCCTTAGGAATATCTTGCCGAAATTCAATGACCAATTCCATTGTTTCCACTACTAAATCTCGTAAATCTCGATTGAGAAATACAGCGCCTTTAGGGCCAAACCAACGGTCAAAAATAGAGACATATTGACTCTGACCATTCACAAATCCTTGCATGAATTTGACCAAAGAATAATTTACTGTATCGAGGAATTTAGAGTTATTCTCAGGAACCATGCAAGCTATGCCTTCCCGCGAATAGGGGCGATCCGGTACGATCGCAAACTCATCTGGATTTTTAGCCTTTTGTAGCCATCCTTCCAGCAAAATGCTATCAGACGAAAAAGCATCTATTTTGCCTTGCTCTAAAGCTGTAAACCCCTCTGCCCTATTTTTTAAGTACACCAGTTTCGCTTGAGGTTGCGCCCGCTTGATCGCCTTCTCATTTGTGGTTTGTGCCAGCACCCCAATTTTCTTACCAATCAACGACT
>JBBSOP010000597.1:0-2892 GCA_038259655.1 Chroococcales cyanobacterium | reverse complement strand
TCCAAGGTACTGCGAATTTGCTCTGCAACCTGCTTGACAGCTTTAGTCGATAGTAATGATTTTTCTAGTTCGGCGGTTTTTTCTTGTACCCTCAATTCGAGATTAGCATTCAGCATTTGTACTTGTTGATACATTCGCTGTTGCTGAATTGCCATTGAAAAGTGATAGCACAAAGCTTCTCCCAATGAAATTTCTTCAGGCTGCCATGCTTGTACTTGACCTTTTTTTTGCTCTCGCCAAACCTCGAAAGACAGTCTAGGTAATCGTTGCCGCTGACTTGGATCGTTTTGTCCTGCCCACAAGATTTCGCTATCAAATCCGGCACGAAAAATGCTGATCACACCGAGAAAATTTTGGCGGTAATGTAGAGGAATTACCAAAAGTCCTCGAATCAAAGTTGATTGGAATGCTGGAGCCAAAACTCGCAAACGCGGTTCTTTGTAGAGATCAGTAATCGGCCAAACGTTACCCAGCTTAAACTCACTTATCCAGTTTTGCCAGACAGGATGCTGTTCTATAACGCTGTATTTCAACTCATAAGGCAATTGCGGTTGTTCGCCCCATGTGTAGATTTCTCCACTGTAATCAACATAAAGTCTCCCACCGACTCCACCAAAAGTAGCAATAGCTTCTTCGAGCGCTCCTTGCAATTGAATTGTGGGTAACTTATGTAAGAGTGTGGTAATTCGATTAATAGTCGCTTCTCGTTCTTGCTTGGCACGGGTTACAGAAAGTAAGTTACTTTGAGCAATCGCAATTGCCACCTGATCTGCAACTTGTTGTAATACCTTTAATTCCTGCTGTAAAATCGTTCGCGATTGACTGTGATGTGATACTAACAATCCCCATAACTCTGGTTTTGCTGATTGCTGACTAGGGTCTTGATGTAAAATTGGTACTACCAGCGAAGACTGTACGCCCATTGCTGTTAAATATTGAACATGGCAAGGATCTACTTGCCGATAATTGATGCCCTGCGTTTGTAGAGATTCGTCGGTTTCTGGTGAATACAGTGGAGATAGTCCAATTTTCCCGCCAGCTACATCCACAATTGAACGTTGCCGTACTGACACAAACATCTCTCTCGCTTCTGGCGGGATATCATCTGCTGGAAAGTGCAATCCTAATAGTGATGGTAAAATTTGCTCATGAATAGATTCGGCAACAACCTCACCATTACCATCAGCATCAAACCGATACACCATCACTCGGTCTGTAGCTAAAAATAAACGAACTTCGGCAACAGTAGCTGTTAATATTTCTTGTAATTCGAGCGATCGCCTAATCCGGTTTGTGATGCTATGCAATAAGTCTTCTTGTTGGAAAGCTAGCGGCGAACCATTGGAGTTATCAGAAAATGCCATTACTTGGTACACCTAAAGTAAAAGTATAAAAATATATAGCTATTGCTTGATGCTAATACCCCTTTACAACCCTATTTTCAAGGGTCAAAAATTAAGAAAATATTATTTATAAACACTTAATTTTATAATTTTGATATTGAGATGTATTCGGTATAATTATGTAAATTAAAACATTCCTAATTTTTCTCTATATTTGTGATTTTTTGTTATAAATTCTTGATTATTAATAATAAATTCAATAGTAATGATAAGACTTTCAAGTCTGTCTCCCCTCCGGGTTTAAAAGTTGCTCATAGGGGAAACCACGCCACTTGCTACCCTGCGGGAACGTTAAGAGCGAACAAGTCGGGCATTGTCCGCCCAACAACACAGTGGCTCCCCAAAACCGCACTGCTTCGCCTGTTCCCTGGCTTATCTGGGGGAATGGCAACATCCCCCTCACAGAGTAAATTCATCATTAAAAGCAGCTATTCTGAGGCATAATCAGCAGTACTTACCGAAATAAGTAGTGACTGACGAATTTCTTCGCGTACACTCATCAGGATTTTGCCGAGGTGGTTTTGACCAGTAGTCTTTGCACCACAACCCCAGAAATAATCGGTTGGTGAGTTTTCTACTAAGATCTCATTGCCTGTGTTTAATAGAATTTCTCTAATATCGGCATGAGTGAAAAACTTTTTGAGTACAGCTTCTCGCATAACTTGAGTTTTGACCATCTGCCAATCTGGGCGAAGTTGGCGAGTGCTACAGCGTCCTAAAGCCGCAGCCTCTTCTGGAGTTTTAGCAGCATGTATAACAGGTATAACTACTGCATCTACACTACCTACAAATTTTTGTGCTTGATAATAATGTTCTACCGTTGACCAGTAAGTACCTTGAATCTGGATTCTGTGGGGAGAAAAATTGGAAAAACAGCCGTAAGGCTGCCAAACCTTGTAAAAGTAAATGGTCATCTGAAAATTTCTCTTTTATATATTATTTTCTATAATGCCTGTAGATGCTAGCAGACAGTGGTCAACTTTAGGTTGAAACTTAAAATTTGCCTGAAGATAGAAGATATTTCTCAATAAATAATTCTACTGTTGAGGGAAAAGTCTGTATGCGAGGTTGACAATGCAGCCAAAGAGTAAAAAGCCCTATCAGCGTAGGCCGTTAATAGTTGCTGGGATTTTTCTAGGTCTGGGTTTGGGAGGCTTTATCGATGGCATTCTGCTGCATCAGATTTTGCAATGGCATCACATGTTAAGCAGTGTTCGACCTTTGAAAAGCGTCTCAAACATAGATTTAAATATGGTATGGGACGGGTTATTTCATGCCCTTGACTGGGTGTTTACTCTAATAGGAATAATACTGCTGTGGCGCGCAGGAGGTCGAGATGATGTTCCTTGGTCATCACAAACATTTGTGGGGTCTTTGCTGATTGGTGTAGGGTTATTCGATTTTGTAGAAGGATTGATAGACCACCAAATTCTCGGTATCCATCACGTAAAACCAGGGCCTAATCAGTTAGCTTGGGATTTAGGATTTT
>JBBSOP010000596.1:0-2918 GCA_038259655.1 Chroococcales cyanobacterium | reverse complement strand
GACAAGCTATCAATCCCTTAGTATATGGATGCTGGGGATTATTAAAAATTTGTTCGGCTGCACCATATTCCACCACTTTGCCTTTGTACATTACCGCTACGTAGTCAGCAATTTCCGAAATCAATCCCAAGTCGTGGGTGATAAAAATCATTGCCATGTCACGGCTTTTTTGTAATTCTCCCAGCAAGTCAACAATTGTGGCTTGCACTGTGACATCTAAAGCTGTTGTTGGTTCATCTGCAATTAGTAGCAATGGGTTACAAGAAATTGCCATTGCAATCATCACCCGTTGTAATTGACCTCCAGAAAGTTGATGCGGGTAACGTTCTAGGATGGCTTCTTTGTGCTGCTTGACCAACTGAGCTAATTTTGATTGATGCCCTGTTTCGATATACTGTTGTTCGATTAGTTCATCGCTAGGTAAAAGTTTAACCTCTTGCAGACCTGCGATCGCAATTTGTTTTGCTTGTTCTGCTGACACATTTTGGTGTCGCATAATCGCTTCAACTAGCTGAAACCCAATTGTATAAACCGGGTTGAGCGAACTCATTGGTTCTTGAAAAATCATAGCGATGTCGCCGCCTCGGTGTAGCTGCATTTCTTCAGGCGGTAACTCTAGTAAATTGATTGGGTTAGCATTGTCCTGGGTGCGAAACCAAATTTCACCACCGCTAACTCTACCCGGAGTCTGCAATAAACCCATTACACCCAGGGCTGTAACTGATTTGCCACTCCCAGATTCTCCTACTATTCCTAGAGTTTCACCTCGATTTAGCTGAAAAGAAATACCATCCACAGCTTTGACAATACTGCCATCACCAAAAAATTCAACTTGTAGATTGCGAACCTCTAGTACAGTTTCACTCATAGGAGTCTGGTAAAATCAGGATTGAAAAATTAATTGGATTTTAACAGTAGTTCTGATAATACGCAGATAAATTTAGCTTTTGTATTCCTTGGTATGTATTTTAACCACAATCATAATCGTGTCGTGGTATTCTCTGTGATTAGAGTTGCAGTGTTCACATAACACCATTAACCACAAAAAGTTGTCGCTACAAACAAAACAGCCAGGAGAGCAAATTCGTAAATATTAAGTTTCCAACCACGTCTATTATACGTAACTAAGTAGAAGCATCAGTATAAGTAGTTTAATTTTAAAACTATTTTTTGATACAGTGATACTTTGCCCGTCGCTCTTCATCTCTATGTCCCAGGTATTGCTCCCTCAATCGCTCCAAAAAGACTTACCCCTCACAGCTCTTGCACCTATGCAGGATGTGACAAACCTCTGGTTTATGAAGGTCATTGCCCAATACGGCAGCCCTGACTACTTCTTCACTGAGTATTTCCGCGTGAATGAGACCTCACGGCTCAATCGGAAGATTCTGGCAGCAATCACCGAAAATGACACGGGTCGCCCTATTTTTGCTCAAATGATTGGTGAAAGCATTCCAGACTTAGTAAGAACAGCAATTGATCTCTGCCGCTATAGTATCGCTGGAGTTGACTTGAACATGGGCTGTCCAGCACCGAGAATCTATCGCAAAAATGTTGGTGGTGGATTGCTGCTCTCACCAGAAAAAGTAAATCGGATTTTGGCAGAACTGAGACAGGCAGTGAATGATCGACCTTTGACAGTCAAGATGCGCGTAGGCTTTGAAAATACAGATACCTTTTACGAAATTCTAGATATAATCAATCGCCACAGCATTGATTTGCTAAGTTTACATGGTCGCACGGTGAAAGATATGTATCACGGGGCAGTAAAATATGATTTGATCGCTGAAGCGGTCAGACGTGTTAATTGTCCAGTACTTGCCAATGGCAATATCCACTCGGCGACAACTGCTATTGAAGTGCTTTCTCAAACGGGCGCGGCGGGTGTGATGGTGGGACGCTGGGCTATCGGGAATCCTTGGCTTTTTAATCAAATTCGACAGGCTTTGCGCTGCGAGCCGATCACGCCCGTTCCTTTAGTAGAGGTACGCAACTATATTGATCGTTTATCGCAAACCCCCACAGCGGCAACTATGCCAGTGCGAGCGCGCGTAGGCTACCTCAAAATGTTCCTTAACTACATTGCCCTGAGCGTTGACGCTGAAGGTCATTTCCTGCGGCTGATGCGACACACGCAGACCGAGGTAGAACTGTTTAACCTCTGCGATCACTTTCTCCTTGCTGAAGGAACGAAAACTTTAGCCCTAGTACCCTCCTTAAGCGGTAAATAGGATTCCCTGTATTAACTGCTTGTTCTAACGCTGTTAACGCGGCTGATGACAATCTCTGCAAGTCAAAAATGTACCAGATTAAAGTGTGTGTATCTGCTACTACCGATATCATTAAACGATATCCCTGGGGAAATTACCCCACATTTCTTGACGTGCTTGAGCAATATCTTCTTCAGTAATATCTACTTATGAACTACCCCACCCTACTTCGTTGAGGGTGGGGTTTCTACATCCCCACCAGTAGAGTAAGATTTCTGACGCTTCTTTTGATTCAGTTGCTTCATGCTTCCCGCAGTCTTGCGGGTGCGTGAAGTAGAGCTAGAATCATCTGCGCCTACTAGGTTCGTTCCAAACCCAGGCAGTTGATTTGAGTGCCAAAGTAACATCACTTCACCAGAAGCAATATCACGCTGCTGAGTGTAGTTACAGTTAGAGCAAATATGCAATCTCTGATCTAAAGTTTTCTTTTCCTGATGCCCACATTTAGGGCAAGTTTGAGATGGTTTTATTTTCTTCGTAGGTGCTTGATAAAACACCCCACTAACATCATCTAACTTAGCCTTGAGCTGACTTTTCACGGGATGTGGAAAAGGGGATTGGTTCGCGATGGCTTATCGCGAACCAATCCTTTGAACTTAAGATGATTTGCGTCCTCTAATATAAGGTGCTTGTAGTGTCGTATTCTGG
>JBBSOP010000595.1:0-2920 GCA_038259655.1 Chroococcales cyanobacterium | reverse complement strand
TGCAGCCCATATCATGTCTCCAGTTGGGGGAGTCGGCATTAATTACGCCATTCAAGATGCTGTAGTAGCGGCGAATGTCTTAAGTAAATCACTGAAAAACCGAGATGTGCAACTTGGTGATTTAGCAAAAGTCCAGCGTCAACGGGAGTTACCGACAAGGATTATTCAAGCATTTCAGACTTTTATCCAGAAGCAGATATTTACCCCGGTTCTGCAATCAAATCGTACTTTTAAAACACCTGTTTTGTTGCGCTTGCCCATTTTGCGCGATTTTCCAGCGCGGTTGATTGCTTTGGGTGTGTTTCCAGTTCACGTCGAAATTTAAACTGGTGGCAAGTATTTTTTCTGGAGTTAATGGTACAATTATACTACTCATGCAGAATTGAATGCTCTTTTATAGTCAGGCGGAAGTAGCGAGTAGCATTTTAGGTGCTGTTCAAAGCGATCGCTTGGCTTTTATGCTAAGAATGGCTAAAAAGTAAGAGTAGATAATTGATTCCAGCAATATTAAAAATGCCAACAGTTAAATATATCTAATTAACCACTTAGGAGGATTTAATGAACAGTTGTGTTTTAATGGCGGAAATTATTCAAGAACCGCAACTACGCTATACAGCCGATAATCTGGCAATCACCGAGATGTTGGTACAATTTCAAAATTCCCAGAAGTCTGATGATCCGCCAGCGACTTTGAAAGTTGTCGGTTGGGGGAATGTAGCTACAGAAATTCAGCAAAATTATCATCAAGGCGATCGCGTCATTTTAGCAGGACGCTTAAGCATGAATACTGTAGACCGTCAAGAAGGTTTTAAAGAAAAACGGGCTGAATTAACAGTACAGCAAATTCAAGCTGTTGGAGGTAATTTTGATCTCAATTCATCGGTAAATACATCATTTACAGAAACTTCCCCACGTCAAACCTCTCCAGCAGTCGAGATTCCTAGTTATGAATCACAACGTCCACCAGTAACTACCCCAGCCACAAGTACCGTTGGCGTTGTTCCTCCAATGACAAATCCCCAACCCAGTAAGTTTGAACCAACTGCTTACCCCCCAGTCAAAGAGGAAGAACCAGATCCAGATGATATTCCGTTCTAAATAATAGAGAGCAATCATCTTTCGCGCCCAACCTCAAGTAATGTGTTATTGAGGTTAGGGATACGATAGAAGCTGAACTAATGGACAATATACCGAAAGTAGACCGTCAACGTGAGCATCAAGCAAACGAACGTACTTTTTTGGCTTGGCTACGAACTTCTATTGCATTAATTGGCTTTGGTTTTGCCATAGCTAGATTTGGTCTATTTTTGCGTCAGTTGAATACTGCTTTAACACGACAAAACTCTCCGGTAAATCCCTTGCTTAACTCGGAAAACTTGGGCGTTTTGTTAGTAATTTTTGGTATTATGGCGATCGCTTTAGCAGCATGGCGATATAATCAAGTCTTTTGGCAAATTGAACGAGGCGACTATCGACCCAACCGTTTACCGATTTGGATTATGACCGGAGTAGTAATGATTTTAGGGTTTCTCAGTATTCCTTTACTTTTGCTGCGTAATCACGTTCCCACTCGTCCGTCTTCTGTTCCAACTCAGCCACAGCAGCGGGATTTTCGTTAACTCTTAGCTCGACTTTATCCATTTAGGAGAAATAGTCAGCAGAATTTTGGGCATTTATCACCTAAGCAGTTAGAGGCTGATATCTTAGAGAAAAATCGGGAAGTAGCCGAAAACATGACAGAGATTAAAGGCCTTTGGGGAAGTTAAATCAGGAGAAGGTTAGATGAATATTGAGGAAGCTGTGTTAGAAAGATTACGCCACTTACCTGTGGATAAACAGCAGCAACTATTAGAATTTGCAGAATTTTTGTATCAAAAAACTACTCTTAAGACTCCTTTACGGACTGTTAGAGGATTATGTGCTGATTTAACAAGTTTCGCGTAATTCCCCTTCCTCAGCGTCAGCAGGGAGGGGATGTAAGCGAGTCAAAAGCAAAACGTCCTATTGATGATTTTTACCGCAGGTAAAACAGTCGATAGGACAGTTGAGCTTTTGACAACATTATCTTTCGGGTTTGTCCTGAGAACGGATATATTCTTTGACTATTTCTAGTGGTGCGCCGCCTACTGAATTAACAGAGTAGGCATCAGTCCAAAAGCTAGGGTCTTTCTCTTTCCAGTAATATTGTTTCAAGTAATCCTGAAATTCTTTTCTAATAATACGGCTTGATGCTGACTTGAGCGAACCAATTAGCTGTGAAATATTGTTGTCAGGGTGTATGTCTATTAATAGGTGTACATGGTTATCTTCACCACTGAAATCAGTAAGTAAGCATTTACGTTTTTCACAGACACGATTAAATACTTCTTGCAACTTAACAAGTATTTCCTGTGTGATAACTTGTTTGCGGTACTTAGCAATAAATACAACGTGTAAGTGAATGCTAAAAACAGCATGGGAAGCTTTTCTAAACTGAGTTTTCATGTTGACAACTGAATTTTGCTAATGGTAATATACCATGAGTCTTAATTACTATAAGGGGGTGATAATTAGTGGCATTGCGTAGAGCGAATTTTAGGTTGTATCCAACTAAGAAAGTGAATGATTTATTGCACTATCATCGGAGACTTCATAAAGAACTCTACAATGCCGCAGTGTCCAATAGAATTACGTCTTACAAGAAATTTGGTAAATCAGTTTCGTACTTTGAGCAACAAAATTGTCTACCAGATTTCAAGGAAGTATGGACGGAATACAAGCAAATAAATTCTCAATCATTACCTGACTTTTCACGGGATGTGGAAAAGGGGATTGGTTCGCGATGGCTTATCGCGAACCAATCCTTTGAACTTAAGATGATTTGCGTCCTCTAATATAAGGTGCTTGTAGTGTCGTATTCTGGGGTGCAAATGAAACTATT
>JBBSOP010000594.1:0-2924 GCA_038259655.1 Chroococcales cyanobacterium | reverse complement strand
CACACCAATCGGTAATCCTTGTCCTAAGGAGCCAGTCGCTACATCAACCCAAGGTAAAACAGGTGTAGGATGTCCTTCCAAACGGCTGTTAAATTGGCGCAACGACAGCAATTCATCATCAGTAATTGCCCCTGCTGCTTTATACATACTGTAAAGCAGTGGTGAAGCGTGTCCTTTAGAAAGAATTAAGCGATCATTGTTAGGGTTATGGGGATTGTCGAAGTCATAGCGGAGATATTTGGAGAGTAAAACCGCCATCACATCGGCTGGTGACATCGAAGAGGTGGGATGACCCGAACCAGCAACGGTTGTAGCGCGAATACTATCGACACGGAACTGTTGTGCCAGTTCATGCCATTGGTGGAGTTGCTCTTGTGTGGTCATAATTGTATTCCTGAATGAACATCAAAGTTATTTATGGCAACTAAGCTTTGCTGTTTTCTTCGGAAAATATAGACAAAATATACTTAAAGCAAGAGCTAAGTTTTTAACTAAAAAAATTATTTGATTTTGTTGAGTTGTAAAGTTATTAAACTTAATAAGATATAAATTTAACTAAAATTTTCACTTAGTTAGTTTTACTCTGTACTGGGTTTACTTTAGATAATAAGAGTTAAAATTGCTTCTTTCTAATGGAGTAATATCCTTTCTTTCTCAGGATATACAGAACAAGTTCAGTAGCTTAGTGGGCAACCTAACTTATATCTTTACCCTTTACCACTCTTGTTTATTTAGATACTTGATATTGCATAAATACTACAGGAACTCTGATCAGCTTTTTGGCTAATTGCGAGATGCCAAATTTACCCTTGAGAGATTGTGGCAAGTCCTCAAAAGAAACTGGTATAAAACCAAAACGGCTGTAAAACTGTGCCAGTCGCTCGCCTAGACATTCAAGATATAATGGTTGCGTTGCTGTATTTATCAAATGCTGTGTGAGAAAAGTACCTAAACCACAATTTCTCCAAGTCTGTACAACAACTAAACTACCAAGTTCTTGTACACCTGAGAAATTACGTAACTGTCCACAAGCTACTAAATCTTCGTTACATTCAATTACCCAAAATTGCTGCCATCGTAATTGTGTAGGGTCAAGTTTAGCAGAGAACACCAACAATCGAATCGACCACCGATCCGCAGAGGTTGCTTTGCGAAGAATGCACTCAGATGGTAACGATAGATTAATCTGGTTCATTAAATTACATTTTGATGGTTTTATGAAAATTTAGAGGCTCAGATCTCCGACTTTAAGAAGTCAGGGATCTTGCTATGACAAAATAAGTGACTGGATAACCATAAATGCATTCATGGGTATAGGGCATAGGAAAACAAGGTTGATTTAATAATGCCTAACTAATTGTTACTGTAGGGATCATCTGCCAATAAACAATACTTTCGACAGAGGAGCCAATTAGCCATAACCAGATTCTAGATAGATAAATTCACACCCATGATTTTTTATGATAGTGCCAATACTAAATCATAGGAGCGTTTATCATGGCTGAAGAAAACAAATCTAAAAAGCAAGATACACCAGCAGCTTCAGGTGGCTATCAAACTCCCATCGAGGAAGATATCCGCAAGACTGGAACCGCGGCTCAATCTGATGCTAAGAAAAGTGCTACACCAGAAGCACCCGGAGAAGATACTGTAGCAGGTAGCCCTAATCAGGGAACTGAATCACGCTAATTGGTTTAAAGTGTCCCAAGTTGAAATCATCTAATCGGGTTTTTTCTAATGACCCCAATGTAATAAATAAAATTAGAGTGGATAATTGTGATTTGAACAATTATCCACTCTTTTTATTGGTAGTAAAACCTTATTAAGAAAGATTTGGGAACGTTGGGTTAAAAATACTCAGTTATTAACATGATTTTACGATCGCAGGCGATCGCTTCGACTGTATCATTTTATTCATGAGTCAGTATTAGCTTGTTGTAGGAGCTAACACTGATTTAGTCATTAGCGATACTTGCGTGAGTATTCCATGAACAAACTCTCAGAAAAATTTGTTGCAGGCGGTTTTAGCTTGGCATTACTGCTTCTGGGCAGCGTGGGAGCAATTTCCTACCTGAGCATCCAAAAATTGAGGGCAGAAAAGCAATCAGTCATTCACACTCATCAAGTTCTAGAAGTCCTCAATGATATACGGATTGGTCTTAACAATGCCGAGAGCGCACAAAATAGTTACACGCTCACGCAAAAAGCAGTTGATCGAGAAACTTATAACATGGAGAAGCAAAAAGTCTACCAAGCGCTCAAGTCAGTGCGGCAGCTAATACATGATAATACTGATCAACAAAAGCGACTTGATACAATTGAACCCTTAATTGCCCAAAAATTTGTTTTGCTTGAACGGCAAACAAACCTAAACCAAGCAACTCAAATAACTATTACCGAGCAGGTGATAAAAGTAAGTGAAAAACTCCAGTCTGTCGGCAAAGCAATGGAAAATGAGGAAAAAGCCTTATTAAAACAGCGGACAGACATGACAGATGCTAGTTTTTATCAAATCATTATTGTAGTCAGTCTGGGATATGGCTTAAGTATTATCCTACTCATCGTGGTTTACTTAATGCTGCAAAAGCAAATTCGCATTAACAAGGCTTTATCGCAAGAAGCTATTCTTTTGGAGCAGCAAGCTGCAAAAGCTAAACTAGCAGATGTTTTAGAGACTGTTACAGATGCTTTTATTGCTCTTGATCATAACTGGTGCTACACATATATCAATCAAAGAGCAGGAAAAATTTTCAATTGCCACCCCGAAGACTTAATTGGTAAAAACATTTGGGAAGAGTTCCCTGAAGCTGTTGGACAAAAGTTTTATCACGCCTACTACCAAGCTATGGCAGAACAGCGAATCATTGAGATAGAAGAATATTATCCACCTTGGGATCGTTGGTTTGAAAATCGTATTTACCCGT
>JBBSOP010000593.1:0-2943 GCA_038259655.1 Chroococcales cyanobacterium | reverse complement strand
TGATGTGCGCTTGAGTGCAGGTAGGGCAAAACTTTCTCTCGTTGAACAAGCTTTGTGCTTTATGGCAGGAGCAAATTCTATATTTTCTAGTGACGACAAGAAGATGTTAACAGTTACGACTCCTTGTCCAGACTACGACGCTGACCGAGAAATGCTGAATTTACTCGGCTTAGAAATGCGTCCTCCTTCCCAAAGACCAGAAAAGTTAGCAAGTCCCGCTGTTGTGGGATGAAATAAAACAGGGCATGGGGCATGGGGCATGGGGCATAGGGCATAGTAATTTACTTTTATCAAAAAGAATATTTCCCTTGTCCTTTTGTCCCCCTGCTCTCCTGCTTCTTTCCTAGTCCCTAGCCCCTAGTCCCTAGTCCCTGGCTTCAACGAGATGTACCTCATCAAAACAGAAGCCCTAAATGATCTTGGCAGAACGTAAACCAAACAACAGACCTACAGATATGCCCATGAACAAAGCCAAGAAGCCAATATAAGCTACAATTCCAAACATTTATATTTCTCCACATACTTCAATAGATCTATTGAATCATTTAGTTAGGTTATAGGGAATGGGAGAGTACCAATATCCGATACCTCATATTGCGATAGAATACAGCCCACGGGCGCTTGTTTAGGGTTAGGCAATGACTTCTATAATTAATGTCAATTTACCACAGCAATCTTATGAGATTGCGATCGCACCTGGGAGTTTAGAGCAACTGGGTCAACAAATGACTAGTCTAAACCCAGGCAAGAAAGTACTGGTGGTTTCTAATCCGACAATTTTTAAGCATTATGGAGAAAGAGCGATAAATTCGCTCACATCTGCTGGATTTGAAGTAGTTAGCTATTGCTTACCAGCGGGTGAACGTTACAAAACTCTTAATTCTATCCAAAAACTTTACGATATCGCCTTAGAAAACCGCCTAGAACGTTCCTCAACAATGGTGGCTTTGGGTGGAGGTGTAATTGGCGATATGACAGGCTTTGCAGCAGCAACTTGGCTACGGGGAATTAATGTAGTGCAAGTGCCTACCACTCTGTTAGCTATGGTGGATTCGGCAATTGGTGGTAAAACAGGTGTCAATCATCCCCACGGCAAAAACCTGATTGGAGCATTTCATCAGCCGCGAAAAGTCCTCATTGACCCAGAAGTACTGAAAACTCTTCCCATGCGAGAGTTTCGGGCTGGCATGGCAGAAGTTATTAAGTACGGCATAATTTGGGATGCGGAATTATTTGCTCAGTTAGAAGCTAGTAAAAACCTCAATCAACTGCGCTACGTCAAGCCTGAATTAATAGACACAATACTAATGCGCTCTTGTCAAGCTAAAGCCGATGTCGTCAGCAAAGACGAGAAAGAAGGTGGACTAAGAGCCATTCTCAACTATGGTCACACCATTGGTCATGCAGTAGAAAGCTTGACAGGCTACCGATTAGTCAATCATGGTGAAGCTGTTGCTATTGGCATGGTAGCAGCCGGGCAGATTGCTGTAGCATTAGGACTTTGGCAACAGGAAGATACAGAACGTCAAAATGCCCTGATTCAAAAAGCAGGTTTACCGACTCGGCTACCAGATGGGATAGATATTGAAGAGATTATTGCAGCCTTACAATTAGATAAAAAAGTCAAAGCGGGTAAAGTGCGGTTTATTTTACCGACGCAGATTGGTGTCGTGAAAATTACAGATAATGTACCATCAGAAACTATCCGGCAAGTATTGCAAGGAATCCCCAGTTAGTTAATCTTCGGTTGGCGGTTGTTGTTGGTTTAGCATTTGCCGTTTTTGTTGTTTGTGGATTAACTCTATTAAAGTTCATCTGTGGTTTTTTGCCCTAAGTCTCATGAATCGTCAGCTAGCTATTGAAGAACCGACATTTTCTCATCTACCAGTGTTACCGCAGGAAGTTATTGCAGGTCTAGCAGTGCGTCCAGGAGGTCATTATCTGGACACAACGGTAGGCGGTGGAGGTCACAGCTGTTTGATTTTAGCAGCTGCGCCAGATGTACAATTAACGGCGATTGACCAAGATGAGGATGCTTTAGCAGCAGCGAAGAAAGAATTAGCTGAATTTGGCGATCGCGTACAATTTATTTACAGCAATTTTGCTGAGTATCAGTTTCCCCCTAACACTTTCGATGGTATTTTAGCCGATTTGGGGGTAAGTTCTTACCATTTAGACCAAGCAGAAAGGGGTTTTAGCTTTCGCCAAGCTGCAAATTTGGATATGCGAATGGATCGGGGGCGATCGCTAACTGCTGCTGATGTGATTAATAATTGGCATGAAGCCGAATTAGCTGATATTTTCTTTAAGTACGGTGAGGAGAGATTATCACGGCGCATTGCTAGACGGATTGTAGAACGGCGACCGTTTAACACCACTACACAATTAGCTGAAGCGATCGCTTCTTCTGTTCCTCCAAAATACCGCTATGGCAGGATTCACCCCGCTACTCGTGTTTTTCAAGCTCTGCGAATTGTCGTTAACGACGAGTTAAAATCCCTAGAAACCTTTTTAGATAAAGCACCAAACGCCCTTGTCCCTGGTGGTCGAATTGCGATTATCAGTTTTCACAGCTTGGAAGACCGCCCGGTGAAGCATGGTTTAAGAAATTCACCTTTATTAAAAGTATTGACAAAAAAGCCAATTATTGCTCAAGAAGAGGAAATTGCTCATAATCCGCGATCGCGCTCTGCCAAACTCAGAATAGCTGAGAGAATCGCCTAAAAGAACGTGAATTCGACGAAACCTAACCCCAACCCCTTCCCTACAAGGGAAGGGGCAAAAAATCTCTTATGTGACACGAAATAATAGGCTTTTTAAGCCTCTCTCCTTGTAGGGGCTACGGTGTACACACAAGTACTATCTGAAAGGGTTTCAGGCGTTATAGACCCCTTAAATCGTCATTACGAGCGCAGTGATAACGGAGCGAAGTAATCACATAAT
>JBBSOP010000592.1:0-2945 GCA_038259655.1 Chroococcales cyanobacterium | reverse complement strand
GCGTTTCCCTTAGAGTTAGCCCAATTATCACCTGAAACCCGCATTCCTGGTGTTTTAATTTTCTCACCCAGAGCATTGCCCATCGCAGGTTGGATGTCTGGGTTGGAGGTGGCTTTTTTGAAATTTGACACTACCAAAGGGGAGAGATTAATTTTAGAAACTGGTGCTACTGAAAGTTGGATTTTGGCAAATATTAAAAATCCCCAAACTTTAGCAGAAGCCAAAAGTTTTGAAGAGACTAAACAACAAGCTAATGGAGTGCATTTTATTGGTGTCCAGTCTGATGCCCAAGCAGAATCTTTTGCTGGATTTTGGCTATTACAAGAGGTGAATCTTTAAAAGATCCCCGACTTCTTTAAGAAGTCGGGGATCTGAGTCTATGCTTTTACTGGTACATACTGATACATCTTGCTATTTGTGAAATAATTCTCTGCGTCCATGACACGCAGATAGACACCGATGATTTGGGATAATTGTCTGCGTCTATCTGCGTTTCACAATTGCAATTGCTGATACACGCGATAGATGCCAATGATTTGGGATAATTATCTGCGTTCATTTGCAGTTCCAAGTCCAAAATCTACAATTCACCAAGGGTCATGGGTGCTGAAAATTTGTCACAAGATACACTAGCAGAACAACTGCTGGAACTAGCCCTAAAATCGGGAGCAGAAGCAGCTGAGGTTTATCAGTCGCGATCGCTTTCTCGTCCCGTGTTTTTTGAGGCTAACCGTCTCAAGCAGCTAGAAACCAGCCAATCTGAAGGTACAGTATTACGGCTGTGGCGAAATGGACGGCCAGGACTGACGGTAGCTTACGGTTCTGTCCCAGCTCAAGCGCTGGTGGAACGAGCTTTAGCTTTAAGTCAACTCAATCAACCCGAATTGGTACAGTTGGGCAGTAATTTTAAACCTTCCTACCCTGATTTAGGAAAAAATGTACCGATTGAGGTATTGGTCAATTGGGGCAAAGAAGCGATCGCCTTAATTCGTGATGTTTATCCAGAGGTTCTTTGTAATAGTGATTGGGAATGTGATGTGGAAACTACTAGACTTTTAAATACTCACGGTCTAGATTGTTACTACACTGACACTACTCTCAGCTGCTACATATCAGCAGAATGGATACGAGGCGATGATTTTTTAAGTGTTTCTGATGGTCAAACCCAACGGGATATTCTACAACCCGATAAAATAGCTGATCAAATTTTACAAAGATTGCTTTGGGCTAGAGAGAACGTTTCACCGCCTAACGGCCGCGTTCCGATTTTGTTTACTTCTAAAGCGGCCGATATGCTTTGGGGAACTGTACAAGCAGCTTTAAATGGCAAGCGCGTCTTAGAGTTAGCTTCTCCTTGGGCAGAACGCGTGGATAAACCAGTGATTGCACCTAACTTGACTCTCTACCAAGATCCCCAAGCAGGCCCTTACAGTTGTCCTTTTGATGATGAAGGTACTCCTACCACTCCCTTAGTCTTTATCCAAGACGGAATCTTACAACATTTTTATTGCGATCGCACCACCGGACGACAACTGGGTACTGATACCACTGGTAATGGTTTTCGTCCTGATTTAGGCAGCTATCCTAGTCCTGGCTTATTTAATTTATTGATCCAGCCTGGTGCAGGATCACTACAAGATTTAATTGAACAGCTCGACGATGGCTTAATTGTCGATCAAATATTGGGCAATGGCAGCGGTATTTCTGGCGACTTTTCTATCAATATTGATTTAGGTTATCGTGTGCAGAAGGGTCATGTAATTGGGCGTGTAAAAGACACGATGGTTGCAGGTAATGTCTACACAGCCCTAAAACAATTGGTGCAATTAGGTAACGATGCTGATTGGAACGGTTCTTGTTATACTCCATCTTTAATAGTAGAGGGATTATCTACTACTAGTAGAAATAATTAATAGAGAGTTCTTGCGTAAGTTCTAGTAAATTAAAAACTTTAAGGGTGCAGTTGCTCGGTATGATATTTAATCTGCGAGCATTTACCAACGAAACACAGCTATGACTCAGAACTACCGCATTACCTTACTTCCCGGCGATGGCATTGGCCCCGAAATTATGGCCGTAGCGGTAGATGTGCTGAAAGTTGTAGGGAAGCAATTTGATCTTCAGTTTGAATTTCAAGAAGCATTGATTGGCGGTGCAGCAATTGATGCTACAGGCGAACCTCTACCATCTACTACTTTAGATACTTGCCGTAATAGTGATGCTGTGTTACTCGCCGCCATTGGTGGTTATAAGTGGGATTCTCTACCATCCAATTTACGCCCAGAAGCAGGTTTGTTGGGGTTGCGTGCAGGGTTGGGATTATTTGCCAATTTACGCCCAGCCCAAATTTTGCCCCAACTCATTGACGCTTCGACTTTGAAACGCGAAGTTGTCGAAGGCGTAGATATTATGGTGGTGCGCGAACTCACAGGCGGGATTTATTTCGGCAAACCTAAGGGAATTTTTGCTACTGAAACGGGTGAAAAACGGGGTGTAAATACGATGGTTTACACCGAAGCAGAAATTGACCGAATCGGTCGGGTGGCTTTTGAAACAGCCCGAAAACGCCAAGGCAAACTTTGTTCGGTAGATAAGGCGAATGTATTAGAAGTATCTCAGTTATGGCGCGATCGCATCACCAAACTTGCCGCAGAATATGCCGATGTCGAACTATCTCACCTCTATGTCGATAATGCTGCCATGCAGTTGGTACGCGCTCCTAAGCAGTTCGATACGATTGTGACGGGCAATTTATTTGGTGACATTCTTTCTGATGCTGCGGCCATGCTCACCGGTAGTATTGGCATGTTACCCTCTGCTAGTTTAGGCGCTGCTGGGGCTGGCGTATTTGAACCAGTTCATGGTTCCGCCCCAGATATTGCAGGACAAGATAAAGCCAACCCCTTGGCAGAGATTTTAAGTGCGGCGATGATGTTACGTTACGG
>JBBSOP010000591.1:0-2976 GCA_038259655.1 Chroococcales cyanobacterium | reverse complement strand
GATAATTTATTTTTTGGAGTTCCCTTATAGGAAAATGAGTCAGGTTAAGTGAGGTTTGTTATTAAACCTTAATAAAGGCTATCTATCTGCTATCTTAGTAGATGCTCCCGCTTTAGTTCCAACTTTGATCAGGATGGGTCGCTGAAATATGGCAAATATTAATGAACTATAAAAGCAATTCCATTTTTATTGAAGAGATAGTAGAATTTCTTAATAGCTTCTTTGATGTGAAACGTTTTTCTAAAAGCGAAAGAGGAGGCATATATTTGCCATCAATACATCCTGTAAAACGTTTGGGATTATCTCTTGAAGCGAACGCAAATTTACAAGAATGGATAATTGCGCAAAATTTAGATGCACTGTTTATCCATCGGCCGTGGAAATTAGAAGTAGAATTTCTCCCGTTGGAATTGGGAATAATTTCTTACCATCTGCCATTTGATGAGTGCTTAACAATGAGTTTTAATCCTCGATTGGCTCAAGTCTTAAGTATTTCTGACTTAGAAGTATTAGGAGAAAAAGAAAACAGAGTAATTGGGATGATTGGTAATATTCCAACCCAAAATTTTGAGCATTTATGTAATTGTGTGACTCAGGTTTTTGGAGGACAAGAGCAAGTTTATGCAATAGCTGATAATGATGTTAAACGCGTTGCTGTTGTTGGAGCGCTCACAGATTTATTAGTACGTGAAGCAGCAGAGCGCAACGCCGATGTATACATAACAGGACAGTTTCGTAAACCAGCCGCAGCAGCAATACAAGAGACTCAAATTAAAGTAGTCGCTGTTGGGCATCATCGTAGTGAGGCGTGGGGTTTACGCGCACTAGCGGGAGTTTTGCAAGAACGTTGGTTGAATTTGGCTGTAGTTATTTTACCTAGTATATGAACTACATGGGAACTGTTAGCGGAGTCCCGTTATCTGTTGGTTTCAAGCTCAATATAAAAGGAACGGCTTTTAATACCCAATCAGAAACGGATGTGTAATTAGCAGCTTCTTCCCCAAAGCTAATATCTAACATATCAGTATGAATAATTCCCGGATTGAGAGGAATCGCAGCCATACCACTAGGTAACTCTTGAGCTAAAGAACGAGTCAGTCCTTCAATTGCCCATTTAGATGCACAATAAGATGCAACTTGGCTAGATGCAGAACGTCCCCAGCCAGAACTAAAGTTAACAATAATGCCATGTTTGTTTTTCACCATTGCTGGCAGGAAATGGCGAATTATATTAACTACCCCTTTAATATTAATATCAATCAACTGAGAAAAATCATCAGAGGGAACCTGCCACAAAGGCGCAGGATGATTAATAATTGCAGCATTATTAATCAGTATATCTGGTGGTTCATATTTGTTCAGTAAGTGTTTTGCCCAATTTTCTACTTGCTGCTCATCTGTCACATCTACAGCAGTAAAATCGTTTGGTGCAGTAAATTTCTGGCGTAGTTTTTCGATAGCTGCTGATGAACGAGCGCAACCAACCACAGTATGTCCATGATCAATAAAATGCTCGGTCATTGCGTGACCTAAACCTCGACTTGTACCAGTAATCAAGATGAGTTTGCTCATATTTTTATGCTATGAAAAATCTACACAATTTTTATGAGATAGTATCATGTCCGATTAAAGACTTATTATTAGATCCCAGGATTAAAAGAGCTTTTAAGCGGTGTTCATTGTTTTTTTGTGATGTAATGAGGATTTTTTGGCTCACCCAGAGGCAAAGTGAAATAGCGCTGTTGGTAGGGTTTCTCTTTGGAGCCTCTCTTTTTGAGAGAATTGCCGTGTACACACAAGTTTTTTAGAGCTGCTGCGTAACGCAGGGTGGGTTAAGTTTTGCATGCCGATGCATTAGCATTGTCAGTTGATGTATTGGTATTGTCAGTCGATGTATTAATATTGTCAGTTGATGCATTAACATTACATGTCGATGCATTGGCATTGCATATCGATGCATTGGCATTACAGGTAAATATATAAGGCATGGAGCAACTTCGGGGTTTCCCGACTTGAGGCGACTGGCGTGGGTTGGGGGGATCAAAAGCCTGTGGGACAACTATAGAAGCTTGTGTGTACACGGTAGCCGATGCAGAGAGGGGTTGGGGAGAGGTTCATCGAACTCCTAAAAAACAAATTTTGCATACGAGCCAGTTGCTTCTCCCAAGGGGAGACGCTGCGCGAACAAGTCGGGGAACCCGCCCAACGCACTGGCTTCTCTGTGACTCTGCGTTCAGAAGTAATTTATTTAACCGCAGAGACGCTGAGAGCGCTGAGAAAAAATAAAATGCTCATACCTCTATCGTCTGTCTGACTTGGGTTTTCACTGCCTCAACAATGGCATCAGCATCTATTTTGGCGGCATGAAGTAGTTCTTCTGGTGTGCCTGAACCTGGTATTTCACTTACCGCTAACTTAATTAGCTGTAGTGGCGAATCATCATAGGCAGGAGTAGGAGTGCTGCTTGTACCAGCAAAAGCATCAAGCACGGCTGCACCTAAACCGCCTTCCATCCAATGGTCTTCAACGACTATTAAGTTACCTTCTGTATCTTGGGCAGCTTGATGAAGGGTCTGTACATCAATGGGTTTGACAGAATAAGCATCGATTACACGTACTATGATGCCTTCATTTTTCAGGCGATCGTAAGCTTTGAGAGCCTCATGTAATGTAATACCTGCACTAATCACAGCCACTTGATCTTGATCGGAACTGCGGATTGTCTTACTACCACCAATAGGAAATTCTGACTCTGAGTCATAGATTACAGGTGTCTTTTCTCGGGTAGTGCGGAGGTAAACAATGCCATTGCGATCGCTCATTTGCTCTACTAGTTGTAGCGAACTGCAAACATAAACGCTTCAAACCGCAAACAAGGCGATTTTGAAACCACATTAACTGCAAATAAGGGGGGTCTCAAAACCACATTATTTGCAAATGAAACTGCAAACATAATTTTCAAACTGCAAACAAGGG
>JBBSOP010000590.1:0-2983 GCA_038259655.1 Chroococcales cyanobacterium | reverse complement strand
GGACATTTTTTTGTCCAAGAATACATACGTCAACAATTCACTCAATGGGGGAGTGTGGATTTCCACACCTTCCAAGTAGGCAGCAAAATCTGTAAAAATCTCATTTTAAATTTACCTTCCCAATCTGTACAAAACAAAGCAAATTTATCACCTATTTTAATCGGCGCTCATTATGATGCTGTACCCGGAACCCCAGGAGCAGATGATAATGCCACAGGTGTAGCAGTACTATTGGAATTGGCAAGAAAATTTGCTACTGAACCAGCTAAATATCCCTTAAGATTAGTTGCCTTCGATATGGAGGAATATGGCTTGCTGGGTAGTATGGAATATGCAGCCTTATTACATCAGCAACAGCAACCACTACGTTTAATGATGTCTCTAGAAATGTTGGGATATCGTGATTCTAGTCCTGGTTCTCAAAATTATCCAGCACCTTTAGAACGTTTTTATCCTAATCATGGTGATTTTATTGCTTTAATTGGTAATTTGCGGACAATTCCTGATTTAATTGGCATGAGTCGTAGTATTCGCAAAACTGGTATACCCAGTCAGTGGCTACCAGTACCGAATAGAGGTTTAATCGTGCCTCAAACCAGACAAAGCGATCATGCACCTTTTTGGGATCTGGGTTATCCAGCAATTATGGTGACAGATACAGCATTTATGCGAAATCCACACTATCACAAAGCTAGCGATCGCATTGCTACTTTAGATTTAGATTTTCTTACAGGTGTCTGTGCAGGTTTAGAAGTTGCTATTAGAAGTTTATAAAACTTAGTAGTTAATCAATTATATAATTCAACGCTAGGACTTAGACTAATTAAATCATCAATATTGCGTTTCATCGTGTTGCAAATTGTATCTAATGGTAAGTCATTAGCATCGTAACCAAAAGGGTTTTCTATCTCTAATCCGATAGCTTCGATACCAAATAAAGTAAAACTAATTAACGCTACAATTAATCCTGTCCACCAACCAAGACTTTCTACAATTTGAAAAGGTAATAGGCAACAATACAATAATAACAATTGCTTAAGATGAATAGCATAAGCTAAAGGTATTGGTGTTTTTAAAATCCGTTCACATGAGCCTAAATTATCTACCAACTTATTTAATAGTTCTTGCATAGCTGTTAACTGGTAGCTGTTTAGGCAGTTGTGATTATACTGTCGTTGTAAATAATCTCCAATCCAAAAAGCCACTTCTAGGGGTGGATTATTCATATTTTTGAGTTTTCTATACTTAGAATTGGGGATTAGTTCTTCTAGTTCATCCGTTAGCAACTCTCCGCGCAAATGTAATTTAGTTGCTACAGCAAAGGCTACTAATAAATGCAATGCAGCAATTTTACTTTCTCTATCTTCTGCGGATATTTCATCAATAGATACCCAAATTTGTCTTGCTAGATTTCGGACATTGTTTACTATAGAACCCCAGCATTTTCTGCCTTCCCAAAAACGTTCATAAGCTGTGTTAGTGCGAAAAACTAGTAATAGACCTAAAACAATACTAGGAATAACACTTCCCAAAATTGGTTGAGATACAGACAAGTCAAAATAATACAATATAGAAACAAAAGTACCAAACAAACCACAGCCAATAACGCGTTTATAAATTGCCGAAATTACTGATCCTTTTAGCTGAAAAGCTATTTGAAACCATCTTTTTTTCTCGACTGTCATGCAACTAACCTAAAATAATATTTAGTGAACAGACCTACGAAGCATCTGATAACTTAAAAATCATAACTCTGGAAGTAGTACAATTGTCATTGAAGAATTTACCATGACAAGGGTATCAGAATCTTGTTTACTCCAAGAAAGTTGCCAATACCCTAATTGACAATTGGTGATTCATCAACTGTTATGAGAAAATCTTCATTACCAAACTGAGTGTAGCTGTGCGAAATATTTACTAAATATTGGGTAATTATCGCTTTAACGGCAATTACAGCAAATTAAGTCGCACTGGTAAAGATGCAAATGATTATGATGGCGAATGTACTACTGAAAAGAAAAGACGATGTTTTTAACATTAACTAGGTTACAGATACCGTTTTTTTTGCTCGCCAAAGGATTTGACGATACGCTGTGAATCGGGTATTAAAATCGTTTTAACATGTCTGCTCTTGAAATTATGTTGCCAGAAATGCTATTACGAGTGGTTAATTGAGGTAGAGGAACGTTACAACACCCAAAATGAGGAGTAATACTTCTCAATATTGAGGCTGTTCGCCCCTAATTGTCAGCGGCATTTGATGATGGGATTTATTTGTGTGCGATCGTTTTCATGTACAGTTACCGCTATACCGCACATAAAAAGCGGGTATTTACCCTAGCACAGAGTATTTCTACTCAAATTCTAGTATCTCACGAAGTTTGTCTTTTAGTGAAATTAGTTATTCAAGATAATACAAATGTTGTCTGATGGCTATTTATCCGCAATGCTGGTGTGGTGTAGCGATCGCACTTACTCAGCCGGAGGATGCTCTCCCATCACATACAACACACGACGCAAGTTAACTACACCTTCCCGGTTCAATTAAAGTGTTTCTACTATGGCACGTCCTGTTGCAGTTAACCCAATTACTAAAGTAAAGTTATCATTCCAAGCAAAATGTTCATTCCATTGTTGTTGTCGTGGATGATATAACGATACGATATTACCACTGACTAGATCCTTGGCTTCAATCTTGTTGTATTTATGATTGTTGCAACCTTTTAAGTTTCTGCGATCGCACCTAGTGCGGGTGGAGACAGACAGGGGAAGCAGAGGAAGCAGGGGGAGAAAAGAACCGGACTTTTTCCCATTAACCTAGCAAAGTTCCCTTGGCAGACTACTAAGCTGTTAAGCATTTAAATAGGGTATAATTAAAGACTTAATTCAGTCAATAAATGGAAGAATGCCAGCAAGAAATCATTTAAGTTCCCAGCAAATAGAGAAACTACAAAAAGCTTTAAAAGTGGAAGAGAATGGAGAT
>JBBSOP010000589.1:0-2983 GCA_038259655.1 Chroococcales cyanobacterium | reverse complement strand
GTTTAAAAAAAAGTTGCACGGTAATCTACTAAAAGTGAATTGGCAGTGAACACATTTATCATTCCCAAAAGGAGTATGCCAAATTCAGTAGAAAAATAGTTCTATAAGCAGTAAAAAAATCTACCCATAGACATAGAACTATTCATATTTTGTCAGGATTAATTAATCGACTTGCACATGCTGAAAATAGAGGTAGCCCGTTGCCAGCGTGTATTCCCCCTCAATAATTATTGATATGCAAATATATCTAGATCACAGTGCCACTACTCCCACTCGTCCAGAAGCGATCGCCGCAATGCAAGCAGTCTTTAACCAAGAGTGGGGGAATCCTTCCAGTCTACATGAGTGGGGACAACGGGCTGCAACAATTGTAGAACAAGCAAGAGTGCAAGTTGCAGGATTAATTAATGCCACTGAGCCGGAATCTGTGATCTTTACTTCCGGCGGTACTGAGGCAGATAATCAAGCAATTATGGGTATTACTCGGTCATACACTGCTCCTCAACATATTATTATTTCTGATGTTGAACATTCAGCAATTTCCGAAACTGCACGATTGTTAGAAATGTGGGGTTGGCAAGCAACACGTCTAGGGGTGGATGTTAAAGGTAGAGTTAATCCCCAAGATTTAGCAGCCGCATTACAACCTAATACTGCCTTGGTTTCCGTGATTTACGCTCAAAGTGAAGTCGGAACTGTACAACCAATTGAGGAACTAGGAAATATTGCTAAATCCCACGGGGTTTTATTCCACACCGATGCAGTGCAAGCTGCGGGACGCTTACCGATTAACGTAGAAAAATTACCAGTTGACTTACTGAGCATTTCTAGTCATAAATTATATGGTCCCCAAGGTGCAGGAGCTTTATATGTGCGCCCTGGTGTAGATTTAGTACCCTTAATTTGTGGTGGTGGGCAAGAAATGGGATTGCGTTCGGGGACTCAAGCAGTACCTGCGATCGCTGGGTTTGGTGTAGCAGCTAAACTAGCAGCAGCAGAATTGCCTACGGAAACATCGAGGTTAATTCAGTTACGCGATCGCTTGTTTGATCAGTTAGCTGATGTTCCTGGTTTAACACCTACAGGCGATCGCTATTACCGTTTACCTCATCATGTCAGTTTTTGTCTAGAACACGCCGATGGTGAAAAACTCAGTGGTAAAACCTTGGTAAGGCAGCTAAACCTTGCTGGTATTGGCATTAGTGCTGGTGCTGCTTGTCGGAGTGGTAAACTTAACCCCAGCCCTATACTTCTAGCAATGGGTTATTCCGAAAAAGCTGCCTTGGGTGGGATTCGCATGACATTGGGACGTGATACCACAGTAGCTGATATCGATTGGACAGCGATCGTGCTGAAGCAAGTTTTACAAAGGCTGACCGAAAATAAAGTGTAAACTTTATAAGTTTTTAAAGCAAATTCTACAAATGTAAAAAACATCCTTCATACTTGTAAACAATGATTATACGTAAAACTTAAGGAAGGGATGCCTATGACATCTCTCTTAGAACGACTAAATGCAGAACGAAATCGCAGATTTGTAGGACGTTGCCAAGAACTGGAGCTATTTCAAACAGCGATCGCATCTCCAGAATTACCTTTTCACATTTTGCAAGTCTTTGGCATTGGTGGTGTGGGTAAGACAAGCCTCATGCAGCAATTTTTGCGATGTTCTGAACGCTCAAACATACCTACTATTTACGTAGAAGCACGTAATATAGAAGCTGTGCCAGAATCTTTGATTAACACCTTGCACTCGTTGATGGAGTTGCACAAATCAGATTCTGTTTTAGATGTGCTAGCCAATAGACAAGAACGTCATGTAATTTTAATTGATACTTACGAAGCTATTGCCCAGCTAGATGAATGGTTGCGGGAAGTATTCTTACCTAATTTGTCTAGTGATACCTTAATTGTAATTGCTGGACGCAACCCCCCCTCATCTCCTTGGTACAGCGATGCAGGTTGGCAAGCTTTGATGCACACTTTACCTCTAAACAACCTCTCTATTGAAGACAGCCAAACTTATCTCATTACGCGAGGCATCCCCACCACACAACATCAAACCATTCTAGATTTTACCCACGGACATCCTCTAGCATTGTCTTTGGTTGCTGAAGTGTTTACTCAGGTAAAAGAAATCTCTTTTCAAGCAGAATCTACTCCTAATGTTGTCAAGATCCTGTTAGAAAGATTCTTAAAAGAAGTACCAACACCAGCACACCGGCTGGCGTTACAAGCTTGTGCTGTGGTACGGCTGACTACTGAAGCATCATTAAATCAAATATTAGCTATATCTGAAAATTCTTCTAGTGGTGAAATCCACTTTTTAGAGAACACGCTCGATGTCCACGATTTATTTGAGTGGTTGCGCGGACTGTCGTTTATTGAATCAGGACAATGGGGTTTATTTCCCCACGATTTAGCACGAGAAGTTTTAATTGCTGATTTGCATTGGCGTAATCCTCAATTCTACAATGAACTACACCAGCGGGCGCGTCAATACTACACTAAACGCTTAGAACAAACCCAAGGGGCAGAAAAGCATCGAGTGCTACTTGATTACATTTTTTTGCATCGGGATAACTCGGATATTCGCTCTTGTTTTACTTGGGGTGAGCAAAGTAATTTAGTAACTGACTCCCTACGAAAAACTGACATAACTGCACTGCTGGGGATGGTGGCACAATATGAAGGCGAAGAATCAGCAAAAATAGCAGCTCACTGGTTGCAGCGCCAACCGCAAAATGTCGTAGTATTTCGTGACTCACACTCTCAGCCTGGGGGATTTGCAATGATGGTAGCACTGCACGTTGCCACCGTTGAAGACTTCAGTATAGATCCGGGCGCTTTGGCATCTTGGCAATATCTTCAAACCCATGCACCACTACGCCCTAGCGAAGGCGCGACTATCTTCCGTTTCTGGATGGCGCGAGATACTTATCAAGTCGTTTCCCCCACCCAAAGTCTAATTTTTATTAATTTT